>NZ_VMLJ01000013.1:33913-140986 GCF_013276615.1 Streptococcus sp. 1621 | reverse complement strand
TAAGACTGACGAAGTCAGTTACATATATCTACGGCAAGGCGACGTTGACGCGGTTTGAAGAGATTTTCGAAGAGTATTAGCTTTTCTCCACCCCACTACAGTTGACAATGAGCCAAAAAAAGAAGATGACGAATCATCTTCTTAAAAACTATGAGTTTTTAGTCTTCTTTTTTCTTGAAGAATCCTAATCCTAGACCAGCTAACAAGGTCATGATACCAGCGCTAGCCAAGCTAGCATTAGCTTCTGTACCTGTGTTTGGCAACTCTGCTTTATCAGATGTTTTCGTAGATGTTGCACTATCTACTGTCTTTTCTGATGTAGCTGTAGCCACTGCTTCACCTCTTTGTTCTGAAACTTTAGATGGTGCTGGGCTTGCAGCTTGTTCTGGACTTGGAGTTTGGTCTTTTGGAGCAGGAGTTTGAGCTTGCTTAGTTCTAAACACATGAACTATCAAGTTATCTCCTTCACGGTGACTCTCAACAAATTCATAGCCTGGAACTTCACCTGCTTCTTGCTTATCAACTGATGGCACTTTCAAGTCTTTTCCGTTTTCATCGCGCCATACTGTACGAACCGCTGGAGTTTCAGCTTTGTTTGGTTTTTCTGGCGTTGAAGTTGATGGCGAACTTGATGGAGTCCTTGGATGACTAGTTGAGCTTTCTGGTGAACTTGAAGTTCCATTCGCTACTTTCTCAAATGTATGCGTTAAAATACCTTCTTCTAAGCGACTTGATAGCCACTTGTAGCCTGCAATCTCGCCAGCAGGTTGTTTGCCATCTACTGGTTCCCTAAGCTCCTTACCTGCTGTATCTACCCACAGCGTTACTGGATGCTCTGGATTTGCTGCTTCGATTGATAAAGCAGCGTATACAAACGGAGTATAAGCACTCGTTTTATGCTTGGCTTGAGCTTGGACTTTTTGTTTATTGACAACTGATTCTCGTGGAATGGTTACAGTACCTGTTTTCTTGTCTAATGTAACATTTTCAGGTTGTTTGTCTAAAGTCCATTCACCAGTAGGTTGCTTGGTAAGAGTTAGAACTTCATTACCAGAGCCATCACTCTTAGGATACGTAATTCTCACTGTATCCGCATCTTTCTTAGGTGCTTTGACTTCGATGCTTGCTTTATTCGCTTCTTCCACAATAGCGATAGTCGGCGGAGCTACCTTAAGATTTGGTTGGTCTTCAGGCTCAGATGGTTGACCTGGTTGAGCTGGTGCTTCCTCAGGAGCGGTTGGTTGTTCTGGTTGTGGAGTCTCTGGTGTTTCTACTACTTTCGGTTTTGTTCCAACTGTTATAATTTCTTCTTTTGGTTGTTCTGTAACCGTTGTTGGATTGTTTTCTGTAACTGTACCATTCGTTGTATCCAACGTATAAGTAGTTGTTTTTGTTTCCTTACCCTTAACACCTTGTTGGGTTGTTTCTCGATAATCCTTGTCTTTAGTATTATCTTCTACATAGCGTCTTGTAAATGGTAGTTCTTTTTCTTCTACTTTTGGTTTTGTTCCAACTGTTATAATTTCTTCTTTTGGTTGTTCTGTAACCGTTGTTGGATTGTTTTCTGTAACTGTACCATTCGTTGTATCCAACGTATAAGTAGTTGTTTTTGTTTCCTTACCCTTAACACCTTGTTGGGTTGTTTCTCGATAATCCTTGTCTTTGGTTTTATCTTCTACATAGCGTGTTGTAAATGGTAGTTCTTTTTCCTCTACTTTTGGTTTTGTTCCTACTGTAATAATTTCTTCTTTTGGTTGTTCTGTAACCGTTGTTGGATTGTTTTCTGTAACTGTACCATTCGTTGTATCCAACGTATAAGTAGTTGTTTTTGTTTCCTTACCCTTAACACCTTGTTGAGTTGTTTCTCGATAATCTTTGTCTTTGGTTTTATCTTCTACATAGCGTGTTGTAAATGGTAATTCTTTTTCTTCTACTTTCGGTTTTGTTCCGACTAAAACAACTTTATTAACAGGTTTTTCTGTTTCCTCTGTGGTAGATGGATTTGCGGTACGTACACCTGTCTCTGGATTGACTGTATAGGTAGTTGTCGTTGTAGAAGTACCTTTTTTACCAGCAGTTTTTATTGTTTGATTTCCTGCAACATCTTGATCATTTGGCTCATAAATCGTTTTAAAATCAATCTCATTTATTGTGACTGTTGGTTTTGTTCCGACTTCGTAAACATCGTCTTTTTTATCTATATGATCCCCTTTGTTTACATGGATTCTATATTCAGATGTTAATACTACTGAGCCGTCTTCCTTAACTACGTTTTCATCAGCATTCTCATCAACCTTAATAGGTTTACGAGCAACAACTATAGTGTCTTGCTCATCAATTCGCCCATCACTAGCTTCATATTTTCCATCTGGATTGTATTTCCACACACCTGGTTTGTTTAGACCATCACCAGTTAACCCTGAGTCAACCACATGAGGATATTTAGGATCTATTTCACTTCTATATGGGACAGTTTTGTCGTCAATTGTTTCCCCAGCATGGCTATTATCTACAGGTTCTGGATTTTTGTATTCATCATCAATATTACCATCTCCATCTTTATCGTACAATTTTGTAAACAACTCTGACATTGGTGGATCCATAAGTGAACCTGTCTCTCCCTCTTTAGGTAAAATAAAACTTCGCCCGTTATAACCTGGGTCTATGAGTTTTGGTGTCTGATTGTCACTTTCATCATTTCTAATGTATTTCTTACCTTTTGGAATAATAACTTCATACCCATCATCATTAGATGCGAAATCTTCAATTTTATTCTCTCCGGGGTCCGATTCAGTCTCTGAAGCATAAACTGTAACATTAGGTGCCATTATTGCAACACCACCTAGGGTAATGACAGTAGCCACTACACAGGAACCGAAAACTTTTCCGATTTTGCGTAGAGCATATTTTTTATTCTTAGTTGATTGTCTTGACATATTTCCCTCAATTTTACTTTTATTTTAGTTTCTAGGTTGTTGACTCCGAGCCAAAAGCCAGATAACTCATCCAACTTTTGGCAAGAAGCAACGTTTTCTATATTATTCGGATTCATCTTCTTTTTTCTTGAAGAATCCTAGTCCCAAGCCTGCTAACAAGGTCAACAATCCTGCCCCAGCTAAGCCAGCATTAGCCTCTGTACCTGTGTTTGGCAACTCCTCTCTCTTACCTGTCTCATAAGTCGGAACTTCTGGGTCTGGACTCACTGGAGTTTCAGGTTCAGGAGTTGGCTCTGGTATTGGAGTCTCTTGGTATGGAGTTCCGTTTGGTGTCTTAGGTGTGTATCCTGGTACATACGGAATTACTGGGACGTTTGGTGTATTTGGATCTGTTGGATCACCTGGTTTTGTTGGATCAGTTGGGTGGTTAGGATATGGTAGTGGCGTTGGTGTTTCTACACCTGGGACTTTCGGAATCCACGAACCTAATTTCGTATAGACTACCTTAAGTTCTTGATTTGCAGAGTCTGCTCTTAGATGTTCACTTGCTACTACACTTGCTCCGTTTGCCTCTACTAAACCACCTTGTGTATCTTGGTTGGCCTTTAAGACATAACCTTTAACCATCGGAGATAGTACCGCAGCAAATGTAGTGTCATTATCTACAGCCATCCATTCTCCATAAGTAATGGTTTTGGTCACGACATTGATGGACGCTGTTCTAGTAAAGGTTACTTTATCTGTCACTGCATCTGTCGTTTCTTGACCATTAGCTGTATAGGTGACCTTAGCTCCCTCTTCGTCCACATACGTAATTGTACGTGTCACTTCCTTCTTCGTATCCAACTGTTTCACTAAGTCCTCTGTCCATCGTGGGATGGTTGGATCATTTGGTTTGTCTGGATCAACTGGGGTCGTTGGATCAATTGGTGTTCCAGGTTCGATTGGCTTATCTGGCGTTGGCGGTGTTACTGGCACCACTTTTTCATGAACTTTCAGTGTAAAGACTTGCGTTGGGTCTCCATCATCTGGATCCTTAACATTATCAAATTTTTGATTATCTAATAAGTCTTTGTTTTCTACGACATAGCCACGTTTTTCCAAGTCTGTAATCTTCTTGTTAACGTCACCCTTCGGAATATCCGCATCTGTTGATCCATTACCAATAGCTACCGTATCGTTTGGTAATGGTATTTCTTTTCCTTCTTTAACGTTTACGACTTTAACGACAGCTCTTTGTGGATCAGCAAGATAGCTTATCTCCGTATTTGTATTAGGTTCTGTCGGTACTCTTGGTGGAATATAGCCTTTTGTTGGGTCTCCTGGTACTTTTGGTTCTAACGGTGTTTCCCCAATTTTTGGTGTATATCCTGGGATATACGGAATCACCGGAACATTTGGATCTGTTGGATTACCTGGTTTGGTTGGATCGGTTGGGTGGTTAGGGTAAGGTTTTGGATTCGTATCAGTTCCTTCTGGTGGCACTACACCTTTTGGTATTTTCGGAATCCACGCGCCTAATTTGGTATAAATAACTTTTTCTACTAAATTATTTGAAGTTTCAGAAACTGTTACACTAGCTACGGATAGCTTATCTGCTACATATCCATCTAGTTTTTCTGTTGTTACTTCTGCTAAGTTTTTATCCGTACTTGTCCAGTCTGTATACTCTACAACTTTTCTAGTTGCTACGTTTACTTTTACAGTACGTTTAAAGTGTGCTGTTTGAGTTACAGTTGGTTTAGCGTTTGGAATTTCTTCTCCATTTGGAGTGTCTTTCTTAACATAAGTAATGGTACGTGTAACATCTTTCTTAAGTGACAATTGGTTCACTAACTCTTCTGTCCATTTTGGTCCGTTTGGATTTTCTGGATCAATTGGTGTATTTGGAGTTGGTGGTTCTGTTACTTCTACCACTTTTTCATGAATTTTTAGCGTGAATACTTGGGAAGGGTCTTTCCCTTCTTCGTCTTTTTGCTTATCAAAGCTTGACTTGGTAATCTCAGCGATTACCTCATCCTTATTATCCACAACAAAGCCACGTTTTTCCAAGTCCGCAATCTTGGCAAGCACTTTCTCTGTTGAAATCTTTTCTGCAGTTTTACCTTCAAGATTGACATCTTCTGCTGGTAAGCGCACTTCCACTCCAGTTGTCGTATTGACGACTTTGACCAACGCTTTTTGCGAATCTGGTTCATAGATGACAGCTGTGTTAGACTTAGGATTGCTTGGTTTTGGCGGTGTATAGCCTTGATTTGGATCTCCTGGTACTTTTGGTTCCAACGGTGTTTCCCCAATTTTTGGTGTATATCCTGGCACATATGGAATCACTCCTGGTGTCGGATCATCCGGTTTGGTTGGATCTGTTGGATGGTTTGGATAAGGGATTGGGTCAATTGGAGTTTCTCCTGATGGGAAATTTGGTACCCAAGTCCCAATCTTAGTATAAACCACTTCTTCTTGAATATCTTCAGTTGTAGCTGTTAATTCACGTTCTCCAACTTCCGCTCTATCTGCTATATAGCCTGATAGGACTGGCGATGCGACTTTGTTTAAGGTTTGTGCTTCACTCCATTTACCATAGGTTGTTTCCCCTGTAACAAGGTTGAACTTGACTTCACGGTTAAATGTTGCTGTATCTATAACTGTTGCATGTGCTTCAGATGGAACTTCTACACCATCTACAAGGTCTTTTTTCACGTATGTAATCGTACGTGTTACAGTTTTACTGTCAATGTCTATGCTGATCGGTTCTTTAACAACTATTTTATAAGTCTGAGATGGTTCTCCCGTAGTGGCATCATCTACTCTATCGTACTTGGTAGTTGTCGTGATAGGATTGGTGCTCTCCACAGTATAACCACGTTGTCTCAAGGCTTTTATCTTGTCATCAACTTTAGTTTTATTCTCATCCCCAACTAATTGGTCGGATACACCACTGAATTCCAGCTTTTCTTTTGGCATTTCCACTTCTTTCCCTGTCGTGATATTGACAACTTTTATCAGGATTTTTTGTGGATTTGGCACATACTCTATCTCTTTATTCTTCTTAGGATCACTAGGTATTTCTGGCACCTTGTATCCCTTTTTAGGATCATTTGGATCCAATGGTTCTAATGGTTTTAAAGGATTGGTATCTGGATTTTCTGGTTGTGTTGGATCCGTCGGTACTTTTGGTGTGTAGCCTGGTACATATGGAATGACTGGTGGTGTTGCTGGAGTTTCAGGTGTCCCTGGATCTCCCGGCTGAGGATTTGGTGTCTCTCCTGGAGTCTCAGGTGTTTTTGGATAATCTGGATATTTAGGTTTTGTTGGATCATCTGGGTCATTCGGATATGGAATCGGTGTCGGTACCTCTTTATCCGGAACTTTTGGAACCCAAGACCCGATTTTAGTATATACAACTGTTCTTGTAATATCCGTGACTGCCCCTGCCTCAGTAGGTTTTGTTGCTGTTTCCTCTGTCACCACTTTCGTATCTGCTAGGTAGCCTTTTAATAATGGCGTCTTGACTTCTGGGAAATTCGTTAACGTGTGGCTAGTATCTTTCGTTTCTTTCCAGTCGCTATAGGTAACTTCTTTTGTAACTAGGTTATAGGTAGCAGTCCGTTTGAATAGAACCTTATCTATCTTACTTGCTATTCCACTTGGCTCCTCAGCTCCATCTGGACTTTCTTTCTTAAGGTACGTAATGGTACGTGTTACTTCTTTTGTAAGATCTGACTCTTTTAGTCCTTCTTCTGGCCATTTTGGCCCATCTGGAATATCAGGGTCAATCGGTGTGTCTGGAGTTGGCGGTTCTGTTACTTCTTTTGTTCGCTCTTGTACTGTAATCGTATAAGACTGCGTTGGCTCTTGTCCGTCTACGTCTTCTTGATCATCACCTTTTCTTGATTCAGGTGTTCCGTCTGTAAAGGTATTGCTGACAATCTCATAACCTGCTTTTTTCAAGGCAGAAACTTTATCATTAACCTCTGTTGATGGGAATTCTTCACCTACTTCTGTTTCGAGGTTGATCTTATGTTCTGGTAATTCTGTCACGCTATTATCAGCAGATTGTTTCATCACATAAACAACTGCTTTTGCTTTGGCTGGCTCCCCTTCTTCATAGACAAATTTTACAACCTTATCAGCTGAAGTTACTTCACCTTTGACAGCTGCTGAATTTGTATATAAGCCATCAGTATTATCAAGAGAGCGTTTTAGGCGGTATTTTTTCTCACCTGCGTTAATCCCTCGTAATTTCTTACTTGTTACATCGTAGCTTGACCCAATAAGGGCTTCTTTTTCTACAAGGTAGGTACCATTATCAGATTTTTCTCCAACTTTTTTAGCGTCTTCTTCAGATAGTGGTATATCTTGTCCCTGTTCATCGACATACTTGACCTTTACATTACCAGAGATAGCTTTTCTAACTTCCGATGTTTTCTTACTTTCATCGATTTTTCCTTTGAGTTTTTCCCCTTCTTCTTTCGGGATTTTATTTTCTTTTATCTGTTTATCAATAATCCGTTTGGCTACTTCTTTTGACGGTTCTACCGTATCTTGAATAACTGAGAAATCGGCTAGGATAGGTAAGTTATATTGAAGTCTTGGACTTTGCTTATTAACACCAACACGTTTTTCGTTTTCAGCAAACACCTGTATCTTGTAGGCTACAACATCTTTGTCCAATGGAATATCTCCCGTTGAGAAATAACCCCCTTTACCTAGTTTATTCTCATCTCCACCAATTTCCTCAGTAATTTTTTTGGATAATTCAGCATCAGTTAGTACGTTTGAACGCTTAACTTTGTATTTTTCGACAAAGTAGGCAGTGAATTTTGAAAGACCGTCTTCTTCCTTCGCAGCAAGTTCATTCGTCTTTATTCTATTGTACTTATCTGCTGCTAGTTCACTTGCACTAGGTTGTTCAGTCGCTTCCATTTTTGAGCCAAGGATTTTCGCTTCTTTACTACCGTTTCTTGCTTCTACGTAAGTGTATGAGTTTGTGGATCCAATGGCTGATTTTAAGGCTGAGATTTCTTTCTTAAGTTTAGTTTTATCATCCTCTTTCGTAGTAGTCTCTAAAAGAGCTACTTTTGCCTCTAGTCTCTTTTTTAACTCCGCACGATGAGTCTTCACTTTTTCTGGATCTGTTTGGAGTTCTAATTGATCTGTATCTGCATGATAGATAATTTTTTTCGCAGTCGGCAATACAAAATCTAATATTTTATAAACACGATCTGAGTCTTTAGCTTTTACTGTTCCGTCTAAATTTGTTTCACTGCTAACCAACCATATTGGGGAGTTTTTTCGCACCTCTGTATCCAATTTTTTGCTAAGAATATTATTAAGCTTATTGGCTACAGTTGCATATCCAGCTGTAAAAACACTTCCTTCTTTAAATTTATTAGATGATTTCCCATTTTTTTCTACATCATGCAATTCATCCTTATCTATAGGTAACTCAAATGTAACCTCTCCCTTTTTGGCAAGTTCTTTTTCAGCTTCCTCTTTCAAAGCGGCAAATTTTTCTTTATCTTTTTTAGCTGCTCCATATTTTTCCTTATATTTATCATTTGCAAGAGCATTGACTTTTTTAATGTATTCATCTTTTAATAATCTTTTAATTTCTTTATTAAACTCACTTAAATCTACACCTTGACTGTAACGTTCTTCGTTCTCTACTACTCCGTCAATTCGGTTGATAGTGTGGTCATAGATGGTCTCTTCCACTTCTTTTGAAGGATTATCCTTATCCTTTTTAATAGCTTTAACAACGATACGATAAGTCCCTTTTGACCCTTCATAGTCTGAGATATACCCAGTTACAAAGTCGATTTTCAAACGACTTCCATATTCTGTCGAAAAGGCTTTGAAAGTTTTTTCTATTCCATTGAATCCCTCAATATTTGGAGAATGTTGGAGAATATCTTCCTTCTCTTTTACAGGTGAATTATTAAGCTTCTCTTTATTAGCCTTGTTATTTGCTGTCTTTATATCAAACGGAGAGTTATCTTGTGCTTTATCATCTTTATTGGCGATAGTACGTCCTTTGGCAAGCATTAACATGTAATTAAAACGACGATCTAGGGCTTGCTCGTGAAGGTAGACTCGGTCCAGGGCGTCAGAACCCAGCATTCCACCTTGCTCTTTTTCTGTGGTTGAACCCTTTTTATAGTACCAACCAGTGAAATACCCTTGAGCATTTTTCTTACCGATGGCGAACGTTCCACCGTTTATAGCTTTCCAACCACCGAACTCGTTAATTTCACGAATTTCACCATCTTGTAGTTGTCTGCCGCTTTCATCCTTAGTAACATTACCGTTTTCATCAAATCTAAGAGCATCACCAAGGGTGTTCATATTACGCAAGTATGAACGCTCGTTGTTTTGGAAGTCATCCGGCATATTTTGGATGATTTTGTACATGTACTCAACTGTAGCATTCTCATCAGGAGTATCAAATGTTAAGTTGGCATTCTTATCGTCCGAACCCTCTTCTCCAGCTTTAGGCACATGTACCCCAGGCTGATCGTCTTTTACTGTCTCACCCTTACGATTGGCATCCAGTACAGGTGATTTTTCACCTGTTGGCTGGTTCTCTCCTGATTCAGTTCCTGTAGCTCCATTCGATGGATTACTTGCGTCCCCATCAGGTAGAGCTCTTTTACCACGAGTACGAGGTTTCGTACTTTCTGGAGCTACTAGCGGATTTTCAGCTACGGGAGCATTGTAGGTATTTGCTGCTGCATCAGTATTGCTGAGGTCAGGCTTGTTTCCTGTCTCTCCATTTCCAGACTGTTCTGGATCTGTCGGGTTTGCTGTCCTCTCAGCTTCCCTCGCTGACTCCACGCCCTCAGCATGAGCAATCCCAGCTCCCATCAAAAGATAGAGCGCCCCAATGACAACACTAGCTGCACCGACACTCACTTTCCGAATACTGTATTTTAATTGTTTTTCTGGATGATTCATTCTTACACTCCATATATATATATATATTGTGCCCTATTACTTCCTATATAATAGAATACAATTCATGAATATATTATACACCAGTCGGCTTGAAACTTCAAATTTTTTGAATGGAAAACTAGGAGATAGACGACTCTTTTTACTGAGACCAAGGCTAGGTTAGGAGACCCTCATCAGTAAGCCAACACCAAAGATGAAGCCTCATCATCCTTGCCTTGTCGTGTGCATCTTATGGACTTACTTCCTCCTATCAGCAAGCTTAGCACTGCGCTTTGAGACCTTTCCAGCTTGCTTTTGGATTTCCATTAACTTTTACACTTATTTCTTTAAAAATGAGACAATTTGACATTTTTTCTACTCTTTTTCTACTTTTTCCGAATAAATAGATAGAAGCATCGAATCTAGTGAGCCTAGATTAAAAAATGTGCTATAATGAAAGGAGAGAAAGAATGATTCTCAGACATCCAGGCATCAGCCCAACTAATGACTTGGTTGCTAAGAAGATTTTTAGCAACCCAGAAATCACTTGTCAATTTATTCGCGATATGCTGGACTTGCCAGCTAAAAATGTGACCATTTTGGAGGGAAGTAATATTCATGTCTTGCCTTCTTTACCCTACTCGGCGCAGGATTTCTATACCAGTATAGATGTTTTGGCTGAACTAGATAATGGGACACAGGTTATCATTGAGATTCAGGTACATCATCAGAATTTTTTCATCAATCGCCTGTGGGCTTACTTGTGCAGTCAGGTTAATCAAAATCTTGAAAAAATTCGCCAACAAGAAGGCAATACTCATCAAAGTTACAAACACATCGCACCTGTTTACGCAATCGCTATTGTAGATAGTAATTATTTCCAAGATGACTTGGCTTTTCACAGTTTTAGCATGCGAGAGGATACGACAGGTGAGATCTTAACCATCACAAATAACGGTCAGGAAAACCATCTAGTCAAGATGGCATTCTTAGAACTAAAAAAATATAGAGAAACCAGCAAAGACGAGGTTCGCAAGCCGTGGTTGGAGTTTTTCGGGAACAAGCCCTTTACCCAACACCCCGAGCGAGCCATCAGCCAAGCAGACCAACTGCTGGACTATAAGAGCTGGTCCGAGGAGGACAGGAAAATGTTTAGTCAACTACGTATGCGAGAAGAACAAGCCTTGTTAGCACAGGACTATGCCTTGGAACAAGCTGAGGAAAAAGGTTTAGAGAGAGGTCGTGCAGAGGGGATTGAACAAGGTTTAGAGCGTGGGCGAGCAGAAGGCATTGAAGAGGGATTAAAAGTAGGTTTAGTAAATCTAGTACGTCAAGGTATTCTGACTTCCGAGGTTGCCAGCCAGCAATTGGGAATGACTGTGGCTGAGTTTGAGGCACTGTTGAAAGAACATAAGTGAGAAATCTGTAAATATTACACGATACAAAAACAACTAAAAAGGATAGCTAAATTTCTTGATGTAAAGAGTTTGGCTATCTTTTTTTATCTAAGATATTGTTATTTTCAGGAAAGTTTGAACTTTTCACTCTCTTTTCCGAATAAATAGATATAAGCATCAAATCTAGTAAATTAGATTAAAAAATGTGCTATAATGAAAGGAGAGAAAGGATGATTCTCAGACATCCGGGCATTAGCCCAACTAATGACTTGGTTGCTAAGAAGATTTTTAGCAACCCAGAAATCACTTGTCAATTTATTCGCGATATGCTGGACTTGCCAGCAAAAAATGTAACTATTTTAGAGGGAAGCAATATTCATGTACTACCTTCTCTGCCTTATTCAGCCCAAGATTTCTATACTAGCATAGATGTCTTGGCGGAGTTGGATAATGGAACGCAAGTTATCATTGAGATTCAAGTTCATCATCAGAATTTTTTCATCAATCGCCTATGGGCTTACCTTTGCAGTCAGGTCAATCAAAATCTAGAAAAAATTCGCCAACGAGAAGGTGATACACACCAGAGTTACAAACACATCGCACCAGTATACGCTATCGCTATTGTGGATAGCAATTACTTCTCAGATGACCTGGCTTTCCATAGCTTTAGCATGCGAGAGGATACGACAGGTGAAGTTTTAACCATTACCAATAACGAACAAGAAAACCATCTGGTTAAGATGGCTTTCTTGGAATTAAAAAAATACAGAGAAACCAGCAAAGACGAGGTTCGTAAACCATGGTTGGAGTTTTTCGGAAACAAACCCTTTACCCAAGAACCCGAGCGAGCCATCAGCCAAGCAGACCAACTGCTGGACTACAAGAGCTGGTCCGAGGAGGACAGGAAAATGTTTAGTCAACTACGTATGCGAGAAGAACAAGCCTTGTTAGCACACGACTATGCCTTGGAACAAGCTGAAGAAAAAGGCTTAGAACGGGGACTAGAGCGTGGGCGAGCTGAAGGCGGTTTCGCAATGTTAGCAAATCTAGTTCGCCAACATGTATTAAGCACTGAATTTGCCAGCCAACAGCTGGGTATGACTGTGGCTGAGTTTGAGGCACTGTTGAAAGAACATAAGTGAGAAATCTGTAAATATTACACGATACAAAAACAACTAAAAAGGATAGCTAAATTTCTTGATGTAAAGAGTTTGGCTATCTTTTTTTACTTAATGTATTGCTATTTTCAGGAAAGTTTGAACTTTTCCCTTTCTTTTCCGAATAAATAGATAGAAGCATCGAATCTAGTAAATTAGATTAAAAAATGTGCTATAATGAAAGGAGAAGAAATATGACTGTACGTCATCCGGGCATCAGCCCAACTAACGATTTGGTTGCTAAGAAAATCTTTAGCAATCCAGAAATCACTTGTCAATTTATTCGCGATATGCTGGACTTGCCAACCAAAAATGTAACCATTTTGGAGGGGAGCAATATTCACGTCTTGCCTTCCATGCCCTACTCGGCGCAGGATTTCTATACCAGTATAGACGTTTTAGCTGAACTAGACAATGGCACTCAAGTTATCATTGAGATTCAAGTCCATCATCAGAATTTTTTCATCAATCGCCTGTGGGCTTACCTGTGCAGTCAGGTCAATCAAAATCTTGAAAAAATTCGCCAGCGTGAAGGTGACACACACCAGAGCTATAAACACATCGCACCAGTATACGCTATCGCAATCGTGGACAGCAATTACTTTTCAGATGACCTAGCTTTTCATAGCTTTAGTATGCGAGAGGATACGACAGGTGAAGTTTTAACCATCACCAATAACGGACAAGAAAACCATTTGGTTAAGATGGCGTTCTTAGAACTAAAAAAATACAGAGAAACCAGCAAAGACGAGGTTCGCAAGCCATGGTTGGAGTTTTTTGGTAACAAACCCTTTACCCAAGAACCCGAGCGAGCCATCAGCCAAGCAGACCAACTGCTGGACTATAAAAGCTGGTCCGAGGAGGACAGGAAAATGTTTAGTCAACTACGTATGCGCGAAGAACAAGCCTTGTTAGCACAGGACTATGCCTTGGAAACAGCTAGGGCGGAAGGTGGTTTTGTTATGTTAGCAAATCTAGTTCGCCAAAGTCTTCTGACTTCTGAGGTAGCCAGCCATCAGCTGGGTATGTCAGTATCTGAGTTTGAATCCTTGCTGGAAGATTATCACCAATAACGGTCAAGAAAACCATCTGGTCAAGCTGGTATTCTTAGAACTAAACATCTAGTCACAGATTACTCCAAACACTGTTTTGAGGTTGTGTATAAAGAGGCTGGGTAAAAGTCTTCTCATAATAAAACGTTTGGTATCAATGTTTTATTATGAGAAGACTTACTTTTTTTACTGAAATTCAATTTTTTCTAGCCTCAACATCATATAAACCCAAAATTCAATCTGATCTGGTTTGAAGAGATTTTAGAAGCAGATAAGGTTTTACTAAAACTAAAAAAAATGATATAATCAAACTGATTAAATGTTTTAAAAATAAAGGAGAATGTTAATGTCTTACCAAGAAAATTACCAGAAATGGGTTGATTTTGCGGAGCTTCCTGACTACCTTTGTCAAGATTTAGAAAATATGGACGAAAAAACTAAGGAAGATGCCTTCTATACAAATCTTGAATTTGGTACTGCAGGGATGCGTGGCTTGATTGGTGCTGGTACAAACCGTATCAACATCTACGTTGTTCGCCAAGCTACTGAGGGATTGGCTCGTTTGATTGAGTCAAAAGGTGGAAACGAAAAAGAACGCGGTGTCGCAATCGCCTACGATAGCCGTCACTTCTCACCAGAGTTTGCCTTTGAATCTGCGGCAGTTCTTGCTAAACACGGCATCAAATCTTACGTATTTGAAAGCCTTCGTCCAACTCCAGAACTATCATTTGCGGTTCGTCACCTCAACTGTTTCGCAGGTATCATGGTCACAGCCAGCCACAACCCTGCACCATTTAACGGTTACAAGGTTTACGGTGAAGACGGTGGACAAATGCCTCCACACGACGCAGACGCTTTGACTACTTATATCCGCGCAATCGAAAACCCATTTGCGGTAGAAGTTGCTGATGTGGAAGCCGAAAAAGCTTCTGGCTTGATTGAAGTCATCGGCGAAGCTGTTGACGTAGAATACCTTAAAGAAGTTAAGGACGTAAACATCAACCCAGCCTTGATTGAAGAATTTGGTAAAGACATGAAAATTGTCTACACACCACTTCATGGTACTGGGGAAATGTTGGCTCGTCGTGCTCTTGCCCAAGCAGGATTTGACTCTGTTCAAGTCGTTGAAGCGCAAGCAACTGCTGACCCAGACTTCTCAACTGTAAAATCTCCAAACCCTGAAAGCCAAGCAGCCTTTGCCCTTGCTGAAGAACTTGGTCGTCAAGTTGGTGCAGACGTTCTTGTGGCAACTGACCCTGACGCTGACCGTGTTGGTGTGGAAGTTCTTCAAAAAGATGGTAGCTACCTCAACCTTTCAGGTAACCAAATCGGTGCTATCATGGCTAAATACATCTTGGAAGCCCACAAAAACGCTGGAACTCTTCCTGAAAATGCAGCCCTATGTAAATCTATCGTATCAACTGACTTGGTAACGAAGATTGCTGAAAGCTACGGCGCAACCATGTTCAACGTTCTGACTGGTTTCAAATTCATCGCTGAAAAAATCCAAGAATTCGAAGAAAAACACAACCACACTTACATGATGGGATTTGAAGAAAGCTTCGGTTACTTGATTAAACCATTCGTACGTGATAAAGATGCTATCCAAGCTGTTCTTGTCGTTGCTGAACTTGCTGCCTACTACCGTTCACGTGGTTTGACCCTTGCTGACGGTATCGAAGAAATCTACAAAGAGTACGGCTACTACGCAGAAAAGACAATCTCTGTTACCCTTTCAGGTGTCGATGGTGCAGAACAAATCAAAGCGATTATGGCTAAATTCCGTAACAATGCTCCAAAAGAATGGAACGCAACAGCTATCACTATCGTAGAAGACTTCAAAGCTCAAACAGCTACTGCTGCTGACGGTACTGTTACAAACTTAACAACTCCTCCAAGTGATGTATTGAAATACACACTTGCTGACGGTTCATGGATTGCCGTTCGCCCTTCAGGTACAGAACCAAAAATCAAGTTCTACATTGCAGTTGTAGGGGAAACCAACGAAGAATCACAAGCTAAGATTGCTAACATCGAAGCAGAAATCAATGCATTTGTAAAATAAAGACCTATAAAAGATGAGACCAACCAACCTCATCTTTTTTCGTATCAAATCTAAGCAATTTTAGAAACTTTATGGCATACTAGACTTATCAATGAAAGCGAGGTAATCTCATGGAACAATTTTTAGATAACATCAAAGACCTTGAAATCACTACAGTAGCGCGTGCGCAAGAAGCTCTTGATAAAAAAGAAACTGCAACCTTCTTTATCGGTCGCAAAACTTGCCCTTACTGCCGTAAATTTGCAGGTACATTGTCAGGTGTCGTAGCTGAAACCAAAGCTCACATCTACTTCATCAACAGTGAAGAACCAAGCCAACTCAATGAGTTACAAGCATTCCGCTCACGCTATGGAATCCCAACTGTACCAGGCTTTGTTCACGTTGCAGATGGACAAATCAACGTCCGTTGCGACTCTTCAATGTCAGCACAAGAAATCAAAGATTTCGCAGGATTGTAAAAAATCAGCTAACAAGTCTTAAAATCACAAAAACGCATAATATAAGGTGCCAGAAAACCTTGATATTATGCGTTTTGTTGTTCCTAAAACAGTTGCATCAGCATTTCATTACAGAACATTTTAATTTTGTAAGTCAAATCAATTTTTAACAATGGTTTAGAAATCACAATGGGCTATTCCATATTCAATTATGCAAATTCAATCGCTATTATCGTTTTCCTAGATTACAAAAAACTGCGTTTTGCTAATCAAAACGCAGTCTCAGCCACTATTTTATCTTACTGTCCTTCTTTTACTTCTTTGGTTGCTACATCTTCTCCAAACCATTTTTGGCTGATTTCTTGGAACTTGCCTTCTTGGTAAAGTTGAACAAAGGCTTGATTTAAAGCTTGCAGCAATCTCTTGTCTGCTGGTCTAACTCCGACTGCAAAAGATTCACTTTCAAATCCTGCTGAAAAGACATTGTAGTCATTTAATATACCTTCAGACTGGAGATAGTAATTAGCATACACTCGGTCAATTAACAGAGCATCAATCCGGTCATTTTTCAAATCAATCAAGGCCTCATTAAAACTCTGGTACTGATTAGCCTTCTGGTCTTTGACACGATTTTTCAGTAAATCTGGCTGGGCTTCAAACTCTAAATAACCAGAGGAACCGGCTTGGGCTCCCAAAATCTTATCCTTCATATCCTCTACTGAATGAATTTTCTGGCTTTTCTTCGCAACCAGAACTTGCTGATTTTCCATATATGGAATGCTAAAGGCAACCTTCTCTCGGCGTTCATCAGTGGCAGAATAGCCATTCCAGATGGCATCTATAGTTCCATTTTGCAGTTCCGTCTCCTTCATATCCCAGTCAATTGGCTGAAATTCCACCTTAAAACCTAATTTTTCAGAAACTGCTTGTGCTAAGTCAATATCAAAGCCCGTATATTGGCCATTCTTTTCTTCAAAACCCATGGGTACAAAGGTATTGTCAAAACCAATGGTTATACTGCCTTGCTCTTGATACTTATTCCAGTTATCTTGCTTTGGATCGCTCGCCTTCTGAGTACAAGCTGTTAAAAAGAGAGTCAGGAGAGAAACCAATACTAAAACAACTTTCTTATTAGTCATCTACACCTCCTACTTAGGCTCAACCTTAAGAATCTGATCTGCGATATTTTCCGCAAACTGCAAATCATGGGTTACCACAATCTGGGTCATCCCAAGTTCCCTATTTTGCAAGATCAGTTTTTCTACTTCCAAGCGCAATTCTGGATCCAGAGCAGAAGTTGGTTCATCGTAGCCAATGATTTCTGGGTCAATCATCATAGCACGCGCCAAAGCCACCCGCTGCTTTTGCCCACCAGATAATGAAAATGGATAAGCGTCTGCATGCCCTGCCAGTCCTAACTGTTCCAAGAGTCCACTCGCCTTCTTCTCAGCTTCTTCCTGCTTCATCCCCATGGTCTTCACAGGCGATAAAGTCAAATTGTCCAGAACTGATAAATGAGGGAACAGTTGAAAATCTTGGAAGACAAATCCCAGTAGGTTTCTCTTCTGCAATTCATCCAGCTCTAAAGGTTGTCCATTATAAAAGATTTGCCCTGAATCAATGGTTTCAAGACCCGCAAGCATACGTAAGAGGGTCGTCTTACCTCCACCAGAAGGTCCAACGATAGCCAGGATTTGCTTTTCAGGAATACTTAGACTGAAATTAGACAGGATTTGTTTGTCTCCAAATTTCTTATTGATATTTCGTAATTCTAACATGGCAGCCTCCTATCTATAATAACTGTACTTCTTCTCAACTTTTTTGGAAATAATTGTCACAATCCCAATCAAAATCAAGTAAATGGCTCCTGCCAAGAACATGGGAACCAGACTGGCGTCACGGTTGGCAGCTGTTCGACTAGCCAAGATAAGGTCTGAAATTCCAAGAGCATAGACCAAAGAAGTATCCTTGACCAAACTCATAACTTCATTAAAGACACTAGGAAGAACGATCTTGGTCACTTGGGGCAAGATAATATAGCGCACTGTGGCAAAGGGACTAAACTTCAAGACTTTGGCTGCCTCATACTGTCCTCTTGGAATAGTGTCAATTCCCCCACGGAAAATTTCTGCAAAGTAAGCTGCATAGTTGAGAACAAAGGCAATAATGGCAGCAGGAAGGCGATCTAAACGAATCCCAATACTTGGGAGCACATAATAAATAAAAATCAATTGCAAGAGCAAGGGGGTGCCACGCATAACCCAGATGTAAATGTTAATCAGATAATGGAGGGGCTTCCAATGGACTTGCAAGGCAAAGGCAATCAAAACGCCCAAAGGAATCGAAAATAGCAAGACCAGTGCAAAGACCTGTACAGTCGTGCTCGCACCATTCAGTAAACTCGGTAATATCTCAAATAAATAAGACATACTGCACCTCCTAAAAGTAATTGTTCCTATTATAGCATGAATAAACAAAATAACCAACCATTTTTGCAAAAAAATTCTATCATATACAAATAAAAACCGTAGCTATCAAAAGAGATAAACTACAGTTCTATATGTTTAAATATTCTTACAATCTCTCAAACAGTTCTTGCATTTGCACATCATCTGGAACCAGTTTTAAGTAAGCGTGAGCATGGACTTTGGCTTCTTCAAAATAGCCTAATTCACGCAAGAGATAGATATAGTGTTCCAGAAACTCTGGATTGTCCTTCAAATCTCCTACTAACTCTTGGTAATGCTCATAGGCAGTATCCAAATCGTCCATTTCTTGATAGGAACGAGCAATCATCCATTTGGTCAAGAGATTTTCTAGCTCCTCACTTTGCAAGTCTATAATATCCTCATAACGCTCCTGCTCCAGATAAATAGTGGCTAAACGAAGCAAGATTTCTTCTGTATCCTCAGCGTCTTCTTTTGCAGCAAGAAGATAATTTTCTGCACCACTAGCATCATGCAATTCATAAGAGAATTGCGAAGCAGCTAGCAAGAGGCGAATTTCAAAGGGATTTTTCTCTAAGCCTTGCTTAGCGATACGCAGGGCTTCTTGAACTTGATGTTCCTTATGTAAGGCCTGGCTATAACCATATTCATAGCCTTCAAAGTCAGGAGAAATGGTATCAAGCTGCTTAAAGTAGAGGACGGCCTTTTGGTATTCTTCTCGATCAAAGTAAAGACTAGCCAACTCAAAAGCTGTTAGGTCATCGTATTCTAACTCCAGAGCTTTTTCTAAAAACTCTGTGGCCGTTTCAAATTTCCCTAACTGGGCATAGGCAAAGCCAATCCGTTGATAGGTAGAAATGCCTGTTTGCTCATAAATCGAGCGATTATCTAACTGGGCATAGCCTTGAATGGCCTCTTGGTAATTTTCCAACTCACTATCCAACTCTGCTAAGCCCAATATCAAGAGAGGATCTTCTGAGTAAGTCAAGGCCTCCAATAATTTCTCACGCGCCACATCTGTCAAACCTTCCATCTGGTAAAGGTCTGCCTTCAGAGCCAAAGACGAGACATACCAGTCACTGTCAACTTGGATTTCCTCAAGGTAAGAGAAGGCTTCTTCGATTTGACCATCCTCGCTAGCAATTGCAGCTAGATTAAGATGAACCTCTGGAAAATCCTCTACAATTTTCAGGTAAATTTCCTTGGCCTGAGGATAGAAACCAATCCCTTCAAGATAAGTTGCCAACTCATACAGAAGATCACTTGAATCATTTTCTAAAGCTTCGGCGAAATAATGCTCAGCCTTGGCTAAATCTTGCTCTTCCAAAGCCTGTAACATCTGTTGACTATTGTTCACTTTTGACTTCCTCGCCCTCTACTTCATATAGACCACTGACTACCTTATACCATTCGAAAATGGCTGAAATGACAACCTTAGCAGAGGCATAAACCGGAATACCAAGTAAAACTCCCCAGATACCAAACATAGATCCTGAAGTTAACAAAACAAAGAGAACATTAATGGGATGGATATTTAATTGGCTTCCCAAAATCAGTGGCGAAACAAAACGGCCTTCAATAGTTTGCTCCACGATAAAGACAATCACTACTTTTAAAAGCATGACTGGACCAGCAATCAAGCCCAATACTAGGGCAGGAAGCATGGCTAGGAAGCTACCAAGATAAGGAACCAGATTTAAAATACCAGCAGTAACACCCAGCGTAACCGCATAGCGTAGACCAATAATCTTGAAGAAGATCATAAACATTACTGCTACAATAATAGCCACTGTCACTTGCCCCCGAACATAGTTGGACAACTGTTGATTCACATCTGATAAAACTTGTCCTACAGGTTCTTTCAATTTTCTTGGCATGAATTGGGTCAAATAGTTACGCAGGCCTTTCCCATCACGCAAGAGATAAAAGAGCATGAAAGGAACGATAATCAAGGCAACAATCACTTGAGAAGCTCCGCTAATAAAGGCACTCACCCAGTTGACTGCCTGAGATGAAACTTTACTTGCCCAAACTGTAGCCTGACTAGAGAAGTTTGTCAAAACTTGCTCTAACTGAGGTCTGAAATCATCTGGCAGGTGCTGGGCTACCAATCCATTAACAATCCTATCTATATCTTCTAAGTAAACAGGAACGTTTCTTGCAAAGGTCAAAACCTGACGTTGCAGATTTGGAATGGCGACTGCCAAGCCCCAAATGATAAAGAGAGCGATGATGACAAAGACAATAGTGATAGCTATAACACGATTAACCTTATGCTTCTCCATCCAATCAACAATAGGATTCAGTAAATAGTATAGTAAACCAGACAGAATGACTGGCAACATCACAACTGCTAAAAAGTCTAAAACAGGTGAAAATAGAAAACTAATCTTACTTAAAATAAAAAGATTGAGTCCCAATAATAAGGTTACTAAAAATACCGTAATGGCCTTGTTATCTAAAAACCACTTAAAAAACCAAGATAGGCTAAAATGTTTCTCTTTTGGCTCCATAAATACTTCCTTTCTATCGTTCTCTCATTATACCATTTTTAAATCAAAATAACTCTTTTTTAAAGTGCTTACATGGAGACAGCGACATAAAAAATCTCCTCAAAAGAGGAGATTCAATTATTCTTGAATATGACGGTCTAAGTTCTTCTGATAATCAGCATTTGATTTGGCTTTTTCATCAGCAAATTTCTTGCGGAAATCATCCATTTCTTTAGACGTTACAATCTTGTCTTGTAATTTTTGGTACTTGTAGCTGTTTTCACTTGTCTTATCACCTACCCAACCATCTGCACCGCTACCTGGAACTTTCTTCGTTATTAGCATTTGGGCACCATCTGAGTGTACAGGAATAACCAAGGCACTATCTGTTAACCAAGCTTGTGCTTTAGCATATTTAGAATAACGTTTTTGCAGATCTATTTTCTCACCACTAGCATCCGTAATTAACTCTTTAAACTTATCTAAACCAACAGCTTTGATTGCCGGATTATCTGTACCTGGTGCTACACCAAGTGCTCCTAGAAGAGTTGGACCAGATGTTGGATCAAATACATCTAAATAGGTTGATGGATCTGCATAATCCGGACTCCAACCACTATTTACATTGATATCCCAATCAGTATTGTTAGTCGATGTTGCAAATACTGTCATATTTCCCAATTCATCATCAGAAACTTGTTGAATGTCAATCACTATATTTTCAGAGCCTAAGGCTTCCTCAATGGATTGTTTATAAGATTGGGCTTGACGAATAAAATCTGTCTGAGTAGAGGAAACTGGAAGGTCTAAATGAACGGGGAACTGTACTCCATCGGCTTGAAGTGTTTTCTTAGCAACTTCAAATTTAGCTTTAGCCTTGTCTACATTATGAAGTGAATCCTGGGCATCATCAAGACTGACATCTTTCCATACATCATCTAACTTATCCAGTTCTGCCTTAGCTACTTGCCCAAATGACTGCTCTCCAACTTGGACAAATGTTGGAGGGGTAAAACTTGTACGTAATTTACGAGGTGCCACTTCGTCCCCAAATACTTGAGATACTGCAGCCGTACGATCTGCAGCGAAAGACAAGGATTGACGGAAATCTTTATTCAACAAAGCCTTTTTAGTGGATGATTTTTCCGCATCACTTGTTTTAGCAGTATGGTTATAAGCTACACGATCGATATTAGTTGAGATATAGAAAGTTCCGCCTCTTTGTGGCCCATACACAATATTATCCTTGTATTTTTCTTTTAGACGTTCATAATTGGCAGAATTTTTAAAGAGAGGTGCCGCTGGATAATGTCCTTCATCAAAGCCACGTCCAAGAGAATCGGCATCCTGACCATCAAAGAAAGATAATTTAATATCATCAATAAAGACATTTTGCTTGTCCCAATAGTTTTGATTTTTGGTCATCTCAATAGAAGATTTAGATGTCAAGCCCTTGAGGAGATAGGCACCATTATAAAGAATGCTTGTTACATCAGTCGCCTTCCCAAAGTCATCTCCTTTAGAAGCCAAAAAGTCCTCGCTAATTGGGGCAAGAACGCCCATTGTTGTCTTGGAATTCCAAAAAGATTCTGGATGATTCAAAGTGTAAACAACCGTATAATCATCTATCGCTTTTACACCAACAGTAGAGAAATCTGTTGTTTTCCCATTGACATAATCGTCCAAACCTTGAACTGAGTCTTGAACCAGATAAAGAGCCTGTGATTTCTTATCAGCTGCGTGCTTCAGACCAGTTACAAAGTCCTGAGCTTTGACTTCACCATATTCTTCGCCTTCATTAGTATACCATTTGACACCCTGACGGATTTTATAGGTATAGGTCAAACCATCTTTTGAAACAGTCCAATCTTCTGCAACTGATGGAATTAGATTTCCATATTGATCATTTTCTAGTAAACCATCAATAACATTACCTGTAATTTGTTTGGTGCTAGCAGTTCCAGAAACTGTATAATCCAGAGTCGTAGGATCTGTAGAGAAGACATAGGTATAGGTAACAGGTTTAGTAGCATCTTTACCACCTGTTGAACACGCTGCTAGCATAGCCGTCGAGAGTATAGCTACACCAGCTGCTAGAAAAACTCGTTTTTTCATAGTAAGGACTCCTTTAAACATTTTATGAGTTCATTATAGCACTTTTAAGAAGAAAAGTAAGGAAAACAATCTCAATATTATTATGTTTTTCAAAAAACCAATCAATTATTTTTTAAAGTGCTTACATCTAATTGGATGTCTTTAATTGGCTTGTTTTTGTGATATAATAGTCTTATCTTTATTATAGAGGTAGAGTTATGAAAGAAACTGTTTATTTTGGAACTTATACACGTCGTACTTCCCAAGGGATTTACAAGGCTGACTTTGATACAGAAACTGGTCAGCTTTCAAATCTAGAACTTTTTGCAGCTGAGCCAAGTCCAACCTATCTTGCTTTTGACCAGCACCAACACCTATACACTGTTGGTAGTCAAGACGATAAGGGGGGCATTGCAGCCTATCAAACTGACGGGACTGTGTTAAATCATGTCGTTGAGGAGGGGGCTCCCCACTGTTATGTTGCCGTTGATGAAAAGCGTGATTTGGTTTACGCAGCCAACTATCACAAGGGACAGGTCCTTGTTTATAAACGTCAGGAGGATGGGAGTCTTCTACTTAGTGATATGGATCAACACAGTGGCCAAGGTCCACATAAAAATCAAGCTTTCCCCCATGTTCACTATACAGATTTAACACCTGACCACTATCTAGTGACCTGTGATTTGGGTACTGACCAAGTCGTCACTTATGACCTTGATCAAGAAGGGAAACTGTCTAAACTCTATACCTACAATAGTATTCCTGGAGCTGGTTCTCGTCATATCGTTTTCCATAACCACTATAAAATCGCTTATCTGATTTGTGAACTCAATAGTACTATCGAAGTTTTAATCTACGATGGCGTTGGTGAATTTGAACGCATGCAAGTGATTTCAACTTTACCAGAAGCTTACGAAGGCTTTAATGGAACCGCTGCTATTCGTCTCTCTAAAGACGGTAAATACCTCTACGCTTCTAACCGTGGCCATGATTCTATCGCAGTATATACCATCCTTGCGGACGGTAGCTTAGAGTTGCTAGAAATCGTTCCAACACATGGTAAGACTCCGCGAGATTTTGATTTGACACCCGACCAAAAATTTCTCATTGCTGTCCATCAAGACTCTGACAATGCCACTGTCTTTAAACGTAATTGTGACAATGGTCGTCTAGCAGAACTCTCCAACGACTTCCATGTTCCCGAAGCAGTCTGCATCCGTTTTGCTCCTTAAGAAAACATAAAAAATGAACTTGGAATTTTCAAGTTCATTTTTTCTTATAGTCTATTTCCGACATTAATACGGTTAATAGCACGTTGCAGTGCAATCTTCGCACGACGTTCTTGGTCAATCAAGTGTTTGTCTTGTGCTTCTTCAATTGCACGTTCTGCACGAAGTTTGGCACGTTCTGCACGACTGATATCGATATCACGAGCACGTTCTGCAGAGTCAGCGACGATTGTAATCATATCATTGGCAATTTCAATAACGCCACCATTTACTGCAATCCAGTTCACGTGATCTTCATCATCAATACGTTTTACCTTTACTTCATCAACTGCTAAAACCGCAATCATATTTTCATGTCGTGGCAAGATCCCCATCTCACCATCCAGAGTTCGAACCGATACATAGCTGGCATGGTGATCATAGACGAGACCATCTGGTGTCACGATCTGGACAGTTAACTGAGCCATAGATCACCTCTTAAAATCCCATTTTTTCAGCTTTTGCAATCACATCTTCGATAGAACCTACACCACGGAAGGCATCTTCTGGCAAGTGGTCGTATTTACCATCAAGGATTTCCTTAAAGCCACGTACAGTTTCAGCAACTGGAACATAAGAACCTGGCTGACCAGTAAATTGTTCCGCAACGTTGAAGTTTTGTGACAAGAAGAACTGGATACGACGGGCACGAGCCACCAAGGTCTTTTCTTCATCAGAAAGCTCATCCATACCAAGGATAGCAATGATATCTTGCAATTCATGGTAACGTTGAAGGACACGTTTTACTTCTGCAGCAACTGCATAGTGCTCTTCTCCAACGATTTCAGGTGCCAAGGCACGTGAACTTGAAGCAAGTGGGTCAACGGCTGGGTAGATACCCAATTGTACCAACTTACGTTCCAAGTTTGTTGTTGAATCCAAGTGAGCGAAGGCTGTTGCTGGCGCTGGGTCAGTATAGTCATCCGCTGGCACATAGATAGCCTGGATAGAGGTTACAGACCCCTTCTTAGTTGATGTAATACGTTCTTGCAATTGACCCATTTCCGTAGCAAGTGTTGGTTGGTAACCAACGGCTGATGGCATACGACCCAAAAGGGCAGATACTTCTGAACCAGCCTGAGTGAAACGGAAGATATTATCGATAAAGAGAAGCACGTCTTGGCCTTCTACATCACGGAAGTATTCAGCGATTGTCAAACCAGTAAGGGCAACACGCATACGTGCTCCTGGTGGCTCATTCATCTGACCAAATACCATGGCTGTTTTCTCGATAACGCCTGATTCTTTCATTTCCCAGTAAAGGTCGTTCCCCTCACGAGTACGTTCCCCAACACCGGTAAATACTGAAATACCACCATGTTCTTGGGCAATGTTGTGAATCAATTCTTGGATTAAGACGGTTTTACCAACTCCGGCACCACCGAAGAGTCCAACTTTACCACCTTTAAGGTAAGGGGCAAGAAGGTCGATAACCTTAATCCCTGTTTCAAGGATTTCAGAAGAGGTAGACAACTCATCAAAAGTTGGAGCTTTTTTATGAATTGGCTGACGCTCTGCGTCTTCTGTAAAAGGAGCTTCCAAGTCAATGGTATCTCCCAAAACGTTGAAGACACGTCCCAAAGTTTCTTTACCTACTGGTACAGAGATTGGACGACCTGTGTCCAATACTTCCATTCCACGAGTCAAACCATCTGTTGATTCCATGGCGATAGTACGAACCATACCATCTCCCAACTCTAAGGCTACTTCAAGGACGATTTTTGTTTTTCTTTCGTCATTTTTGTAGACGACAAGTGCATTGTTAATCTCAGGAAGTTTTTCCCCTGCTGCAAACAAGACGTCTACAACGGGACCGATAACCTGAGCAATTTTACCTGAACTCATCTCCTTCTCCTATTCTATATAAGATACTGTCGGTTCCTAGCTAAACTAGGTCCTAAGTTCATTTTCATGCGAGCTGGACTAGACCCTATTCTAAGGCACTAGCTCCTGCTACAATTTCTGTAATTTCTTGTGTAATCGCCGCCTGTCTGGCACGGTTATACTGAATTGTCAAATCATTGATGACTTTCTTAGCATTATCTGTCGCTGTTTGCATTGCTGTCATACCAGCAGCATTTTCAGCTGTCTTAGCATCGATAATAGCACCGTAAATCATACTTTCTGCAAATTGAGGCAACAACTGCTCCAAAATTTCTTCTCGGCTGGTTTCCAATTCAAAAGTCAAGCTATATTCTTCATCCGCTTCATTTGGATCCAAATCCACAATTGGGAGCATTTGTTCCACACGCATCTGGCTTGTCAAGGTATTGACATGGTGGTTGTAACAAACATAAAGCTCATCAAAAAGTTCATTTTGGTACATTTCAACAGTTTTTGAAATAATCTTACGAACTTGATCAAAGCTAGGTTGGTCTGCCAAGCCACGTAGTTCATAAAGTGGTTGAATACCACGAGCCTTAAAGAAATCAGCTCCCATTCCACCAATACAGATCATTTCAAAACCTTTACCGTCTGGATGGTATTCTTCCTTCAACTCCATAACGGCTTTTAGAATAGAGGAATTATACCCTCCAACCAAACCGCGATCTGAAGTGATGACGATATAGGCTGTCTTCTTCACAGGACGGCTAATCAACATGGGATTAGTTGAACCACCAGCTCCATTCCCATGAAGAATATCTGTCAAAAGTTTGCGAACCTTCTGAGCGTAAACTTGAAAGTTGCGAGCAGCTTCTTCAGAGCGACCTAGCTTAGCAGCTGATACCATTTGCATGGCATTAGTGATTTGACTCGTATTTTTTGTTGAGGCGATTTTTGTTTTAATATCATTTAGAGATACTGCCATCTGACACCTCTATTCTTATTGGAAGCTAGATTGATTGAGAAACTCTGTAATCGCAGCATCCAAGACTGCTTCTTCTGGCAAGTCTTTTGTATCACGAATGGTTTCCAAAATCTCTGGATGTTGAGCGTCAAAGAAGGCATGGAACTCTTCCTCGAAACGAACAATATCATCTACTGGAACAGTATCCAAGAAACCATGTGTCAAAGCATAAAGAATGGTTACTTGTTTCTCAACAGGCAATGGTTTGTGAACAGGTTGTTTCAAGACTTCAACTGTACGACGTCCACGGTTCAACTTAGCCTGTGTTGCTGCGTCCAAGTCAGAACCAAACTTAGTGAAGGCTTCCAACTCACGGTATGAAGCAAGGTCGATACGAAGTGTACCAGCAACCTTCTTCATGGCTTTGATTTGCGCAGAACCACCTACACGAGATACAGATGAACCCGCATCAATGGCTGGACGAATACCCGCATTGAAAAGACCATCACCAAGGAAGATTTGTCCATCAGTGATTGAAATCACGTTGGTTGCGATATAGGCAGAGATATCTCCCGCTTGTGTCTCGATAAATGGTAGGGCTGTAATTGATCCACCACCAAGTTCATCAGAAACTTTAGCTGAGCGCTCAAGCAAACGGCTGTGAAGGTAGAAAACATCCCCTGGGAAGGCTTCACGACCTGGAGGACGACGAAGCAAGAGTGACAGTTCACGATAAGCTACCGCTTGTTTTGATAAATCATCATAAACAATCAAAACATGCTTGCCTTGGTACATAAATTCTTCCGCCATGGCAACCCCAGCATAAGGAGCTAGGAAGAGCAATGGAGATGGTTGTGAAGCAGAGGCTGTCACAACGATTGTGTAGTCCAAGGCACCGTACTGACGAAGTGTTTCTACTTGCGTACGAACTGTTGATTCTTTTTGTCCAATCGCTACGTAGATACAGATCATATCTTGACCTTTTTGGTTCAAGATTGTATCAATCGCAATGGTTGTTTTCCCTGTCTGACGGTCACCGATAATCAACTCACGTTGACCACGACCAATCGGTACAAGGGCGTCAATAGCTTTCAAACCAGTTTGCAATGGTTCTGATACAGACTTACGTTGCATAACACCAGGAGCTGGTGCTTCTACTGGACGAGTTTTATCAGTGTGGATTTCTCCAAGACCGTCAACTGGACGACCAAGTGGATCCACAACACGACCAATCAGACTTTCACCTACTGGAACTTCCATGATTTTCCCTGTACGGCGGATTGTATCGCCTTCACGGATATCTGTAAAGTCACCTAGGATGATAATACCAACGTCTGTTGACTCCAAGTTTTGAGCCATACCATAAGAGCCGTTTTCAAAGATCAACAACTCTCCACTCATGGCATTTTCAAGGCCGTGAGCACGCGCGATACCGTCCCCGATATAGGTTACAACACCTGTTTCAGTCACATCAAAATTGGGTTTGAAATTTTCAATTTGTTGCTTAATTAAAGCGCTGATTTCTTGTGCGTTAATTGCCAAAAGAACACCACTTTCTATTTCAAATTTTCTTTAACAACTTTAAGTTGTTGTTTAATACTCACATCAATTGTCTTGTGATTGGCAAAAATGACAAAACCACCAATGAGACTTTCATCGATTTGTTCGTTTACACTCCTTACTTTCAGAGACATTTTCTTCTCAATCAAAGGGAGCAAACGACTCTTTTGTTCATCAGTTAGAGGATGAGCAGCAGTAATCGTCACTTCAAATCGATTTGTTTCTTTTTCAAGTCGGTCCAAGCAATCTACAAGCACATCATAAAAAAGATTTACTCTGTGATTGTAGGCCAGAACCTGGATAAAGTTTTGTAATAAAGGTGACACAGAGTCTTGGAAAAAAGCAATTATTTTTTCCTTATCCGACTCGTCTACTGCCACTTGTTTTAAAAAAGAAGGCAGACCTGTTTCTTCAGCAACTTGCTTGATTTGAGTCAAGTCTGAAAAGATACGGTCTTCTTCTCCTTTTTCAAGTACCAATTGGACAAAAGGCATGCTGTATTTTTCAATTACCTTTACTGTTTTCTTGTCCATTAAGCTTCTCCTAGCTGATCGATATACTGATCAATGAGTTCTTTATGGGCATGACCGTCAAGGTTTTGTGAGATGATTTTACCAGCTAGGCTGATGGTCAAATCTGCTACCTCACCCTTAACGCTTTGTAAAGCTTCAGCTTTGTTTTGAGCAATTTCTTGGTTTGCTTTTTCTTTTAAGCGTCCTGCTTCTAGTTTAGCATCTACTAAAATACTAGCCTTACTTTTCTCAGCTGTTTCCTTTGCATTTTCAATGATTGTCTTGGCTTCTTTACGGCTACCATCCAATTCATCTTCACGTTTCTGAGCTAAGGCTTCTGCTTTTTGACGTGCCTGTTCAGCACTGTCAATATCAGTAGCGATTTTTTCAGCTCTTTCTTCGAAAATGCCTGTAATATTAGACCATGCAAATTTTTTAATCAAGACTAGCAAAAGAATAAAAGAGCCAGTGATTAAAATAAAATTACCAATCAATTCACCTACTGTTACGTGCATCAGTTACTCCTTTCTATTCCTCTTCAATATTAATCTTATTCCCTAAATACACAGATGTCAAAAGAGTAAAGACATAAGCTTGGATGCAGGAAATAAAGACAGAAAATGCAGTCCAAGCCAAATTAGCTCCAAAGGCTACTGGATACCAATAAATAGCTTGGTGGGAAAGAAGAAGTAACAAACTCGTCATGACCTCTCCTGCAAAGATATTCCCAAAAATCCGCAAAGCCAAAGATAAGAAGTTTGTAAATTCTTCCAAGATATTCATCGGTATGACAAAAACAGGACTCATAAAAGATTTTATACTTTTTTTAAATCCACGACGACGAACGCTTTCTATATGTGTCAACAAAATGACAAGAAAAGATAAGGTTAAGTCATACTGTAAATTAGCGGTTGGCGAACTCCACCAGTTAGTCCCATCGATCGTTTGAAGCTTTGTCATTAAGCCAAGGTTATTGGCAATCACCATGAAAAGAAATAAACAAAGGAAAAAGAGTGAGTAATCTTTCATGTAGCGCGAACCAATGTTAGGTTCTGTAAATCCAATAACAAAGTCATAGACATACTCAAGTACATTTTGCTTTCCTTTGGGTTTCAAGGTCATATTGCGGCTTGCCCAATAAATAAAGACAAAAATAACTCCCACAATCAACAAGGTCATGGCTAACATAGTCAGATTGAAGATAACAGGACCAATAGAGATGATTGGATTAATACTTTCTTCCATCTAAAATCCTCCCTTTTCTTCTCGTTCCATGTATTTATTTGATAATAAATGAGAAGACAAGAGTTACAAAGAAAGTTCCTTCAATAAAGGCAACACCTAAAAACATCAAACTACGAAACTCAGAAAGCATATCTGGTTGGCGTGCTACTGATTTAAACAGTCCATTCATCAATAAACCTTCACCGACAGATACGCCCATACAGGCAATACATAAGCCTAAAAATGTTAAATTCATAACGAATTCTCCTTTAAAATAAAATTTACTTACTTAGTGTAGTCCTAAAATTTAAATTTGTCAACTTTTTTTGCACATTGGAAGCGTTTAATGAAAATTACTTCTATTTTCTTTCGGATTTCACTCTATTCTGAAAAACTTGTGTATATTTACTGAAGCTAGCAAGTCTTACCTGTAAATTTAATGAAAGCAACACAAAATCCGAGAGGGGAATCTCGGATTAAGGTCAATTTAAAAAGATAGAGAGTGTTAAGTTTAAATATAGGATTTCAAAATATCGACGGCATCGCTTCTTTTCTTAACCTGATAGGACTTGATTCCCAATTTCTCAGCTGCGATTGCATTGTACTCAATATTGCCTAGAAAGACACAATTTGTAGGATTTAACTGGTATTTATCGAGAATCCCCTTCATACTTATGTCAAGAACCCCTCTTTGCCTTATCCTTTCATATTCTCCTTACAAATCTTTTTGGTAATAAAATCTTTTTCCTGTGTAGGGATAGTCTTGCAAAGCAAAGACTTCCTTGTAGCCATGTTTCTGATAAAAATCTGGCGCCTGAAACTGGTAAGTATTAACAAAAGCAAAACGACAGTTTCGATTCTTAGCTTCAGTCTCTACTTGCTGCAATAGTTTTGAACCGATTCCTTGCCCTCGCAGTTCCTCTTTTACAAATAAATACTCGATTTCTAGCCAATTTCCAAAAGTCTCTGCTATCAAGCCTGCCAGAAGATTGCCCTTTTCATCTTCAACATAAAGATTAAGTGGCTCACTTTCAGCCTCTTCTCTTTTTGAACGATTATAAGCACGAATCAAATTCCCAATTTCTTGTGATTTATGGGATTCCTTATTTTCCAATCTAAAGTACATCTAAACCTCCTCAAACACTGTTACAGCTTGATTATAGTCTTATTTCAATAGACTGTCAAACTAGCAAAAACTCACCAACCTGAGTTGATAAGTCTTTAACCTATTTTCTAAATTTCCACTGGCTATAAATCCCGAAACCGATAATCCAGATAGCTGAGCCGATTGCTCCTACAAATGTAGACTCTTGTAAAAAGAGGGTTACAAAGACAAAGGCAAAGAAGAGCATGGTTAAGGGATTTAGGAAACGATAATGGGGCATGAGATAGCCATCCGCCATAAAGTCTTGTGACTTGCGGTATTTAAGGTGAGCCACCATGATCAAGATATAAATGGCAATATAGACACCAGATGATGAAGCCGTAATCAAGGCAAAGGCATCCGAAACTCCTGGCAAGACGTTGATAAAGGCTGCTAGGGCAATCAAAATCGCTGAGGCAATGATGGCATTTTGTGGTACATTGTGGCGAGAAAGAGTATCTGCTTTAATAGCCTTTAGGAAGCGATTTGGCGAATCATGAGCAATCTGGTACAAATGACGACCTGTTGAATAAAGGGTTGAGTTAAGAGCAGAGGCTGCTGAGGTCAAAACGACGAAGTTAATCAAGGCTGCTGCCCACTTGACACCGGCCAATTCAAATACTGTTACAAAAGGAGAATCAGCAGAAGCCAGTTCACGCCACGGAATGATAGCCATGATGGCTAAGAGGGCACCACCGTAGAAAAAGGCGATACGCAAAGGAATTTCCTTAACGGCTTTTGGCAAGACCTGACGTGGATTTTTGGTTTCAGAAGTTGTGACCCCGATAAACTCAATCATGAGGTAGGCAAAGAACACCATCTGGAAGGCCATGACAAAGTTCACTCCACCATTTGGAAAGAGAGAGAAATTATCAGCAATATTGGCTAAACTTGCTACTCCATGAGGTGTCTTAAAGCCTGTCAAGACCATAAAGACTCCTGTCGCAATCATAGCTAAAATAGCCACAATCTTAACCATCGCAAACCAAAACTCAACTTCCCCAAAGAGCTTCACCGCAATCAGATTAACTAAGGCTAGAATGGTCAAAAATCCAATTTCAATCATCCAACTCGGCCAAGTTGGGAACCAAAATTGCACATAATGTGCGATAGCAGTGATTTCCGCCATACCGATAAAGACAACAGATAGCCAGTAAGACCAAACCGAGAAATAACCCCAGCCCTTACCCAAATGGCGCGTGATAAAGTTGATAAAGGTATGTTGCTCAGGATCTTGGTAAAGCATTTCCCCAACAGCACGCATCATGAGGAACATGAAAGCCCCTGTAATCATATAAATCAGTACAATGGAAGGACCTGTCAGGCTAATAGAGCGACCCGCTCCCAAAAAGAGTCCTGTTCCGATTGTTCCCGCAATGGCCATAACCTGCACATGACGATTGGTCAGACCACGCTCCATCTTATTTTTCTTCTTTGAACTCATATAGTCTCCAATTTCAATTCAATTTAAAATGGAAAAAGGAGTGAGTGAAGCGCATCGCCTCCCCACTCCTTTTTTCTGTTTTTAGGCTGTTTTTTCAACCTTCAAGATTTTTACATCATAGCTACCAACAGGTGTTTCAATGGTTGCTGTGTCACCTGTTTTCTTGCCAATCAAGGCTTGTCCAATTGGGCTTTCATTTGAAACTTTACCTGCAAAGGCATCCGCACCAGCTGAACCTACGATAATATAAACTTCTTCTTCGTCCTCACCAATTTCTTGGATGGTGACTGTTTTACCAATCGCTACTTCGTCTTGGGCAACTGCGTCGCTATTGACGATTTCAGCATAGCGGATTTTTGTTTCCAAGCTAGAGATTTGTCCTTCAACAAAGGCTTGTTCATCCTTAGCTGCTTCGTATTCACTATTTTCAGAAAGGTCACCGTATGAACGGGCAATCTTAATGCGTTCTACTACTTCTGGTCGACGAACTAATTTCAATTCTTCTAATTCTTTTTCAAGTTTTTCCTTTTCCTCAAGGGTCATAGGATATGTTTTTTCTGCCATTTTTCTCAACTTTCTTCTGATGATATTTTCTAAAGAAAATTATGTGAAGCATCACATAATTTTAGTTTGTTTGGTTTAATTTGCTGTTGACATGTTCAGCAACATTGCGATCGTGGTCTTCTTGATTGTTAGCATAGTAGACCTTGCCATCTGTGACATCTGCTACAAAGTAGAGGTTATCGCTCTTAGTTTGATTGATGCTTGACTCAATCGCATCCAGACTTGGACTATCGACTGGACCAGGCATGAGACCTACATTTTTATAAACATTATAAGGTGAATCAATGTTGGTATCAATCGCAACATCCTCAGCTAGGCTGATATTTTGCCCCAGTTTTCCTTGGGCATACAAGATTGCAATATTACTTTGAAGTGGCATATCACGATTCAAACGATTGTAGAATACACCTGCAATGAGCTTACGATCTTCTGTCTTGGCACCTTCTTTTTCGACCAAGGAAGCAATGGTCAACAACTCATTGACAGTCAAGTTTTTAGATTTGATCGTACTATAGTAAGGAGATAGGTTCTTATCCATAGCCGCCAACATCTCATCAATCAAGCTTTCAATAGTTGTGCTTTCCTTGATAGAGTAAGTAGCTGGGAAAAGGTATCCTTCCAAACGATAACGCGCACCGCTGTCTTTTGCAGGCAAACTTTCCAATAAAGTAGGATATTTGGCAACTTCTTGACTGATAAAGTTCTCATCTTGAACTTTTGCTAGGAAAGCCTCCGCTGTCAAAGGCTCTTTGAAGTCACCTTGCAATTGACCTACCGCTTGTGCAATTTGATCAATCGTATAACCTTCTGGAATTGTCAAAGTCGCAAGGACAGGTTCTTGTGGTTCATCTGTTCCACCTTTTTGCAACTCTTTGAGTAAGTCTTCTGTACTCATACTCTTTTGCAAATTGTAGTAACCTGCTTTCAAATCGGTATAATTTTTATACTTGGCATAAAAGCTAAAAATCAGACCATGCTTTACCAAACCAGCTTTTTCAAGCGTCGTACCGATTTCTTGAACGTTTGAACCTTCTGGAATTCCAACCGTCACATATTTCTTAGAATTAGCATCGATAGGTAATAAAGAATCTAGCACGTACTGGTAACCAAAGTAACCACCTGCTGAGAGCAAGGCAAGGAATACAAGGAATGAAATCACAAAAGCTTTCACATGTGACTTCTTCTCTTTCTTAGGCTTAACGGGTTTTGCTCCTTCTCTGCGGCTACGACGTGGTGTATCGCTGATGATATCCACTGTTTCTGTAGCAGGCGTAGGTGTTTCTGAACCTGCTTGTTCTGCTTTTTTCTCTGCCGTCTTATAGGAAACAGCTACCCTTGTTGGGGTTTCATTGTATTCTCTTTCAAGTTTCTTAGGTCTAACAGGACCTGGACCTGGTCTTGATCCACTTTCTTCCGCTGGAGAAGAAGGTACATCTTGACTTGGATGACTTGGAACACCAGGAGTTTCTCTTTGAATCTCATCTGCTGGAGAAGCTGGTACATCTTGACTTGGGTGAGTCGGCACGGTAGGAGCTTTTCTCATAATCTCCTCTACCGTTGACAAGGAATCAGCCATGAGTTCTTCAGCTGAAGGTTCATTTGCAGGAGTGCGAACTACTGCCTCATCTTCTTTCAGAACTTCATCATAGCCTTTTACTTTTTCTAAATCTCTCAGAATCTGCTCTTTAAAGCTTAATTTCTCTTCTTCTCTTGACTTTTCACTCAAAAGTTTTTCCTCCTTGTTGACAATCCATAATATTATATCTTAAAAGTCCAAGAAAAGCAACCTATGATACTTTTCCTAGCTTATTTTTTATATTCAATGAAAATCAAAGAGCAAACTAGCCGCAGGTTGCTCAAAACACTGTTTTGAGGTTGTAGATAAGACTGACGAAGTCAGTCACATATATACGGTAAGGCGACGCTGACGTGGTTTGAATTTGATTTTCGAAGAGTATTAGCTTCCCAGACCATATCATACCAAGTTTCACCTGCAAAGGTTGACTGGGACAGGCCTTCATTGACAAATCCGTGTTTTTCATAGTAGGCGATGAGATAGTCATGACAGGTTAGGTTAATGCCTTCTCTCTTATCCTCAAGAGCAACTTCTTTCAAGGCTGTTAGCAATTTTTGACCCAGTCCTAGTCCCTGTGCCTCCTTGGCAATAGAGAGACAGGTCACAGAGATATAACCACCAGGCTCATGACTATAGTCTTTTATTTCTTCTGTAAAAGACTGATCTTGCAGATAACGATGGGGACCAACTGGCCCTTCAATATAACCCATGATTCTCCCCTCTTTTTCTGCAACCAGAAACGAGGTCTGAATTTCTCGCAAATGCGATTCAAAAACAGAATGAGGAATGGCTTCTTCAACCGAGAAATTTTCTAGTTCAATCTCAACGATACGATCTAAATCTTCTAATCTTGCTTTCCTAATTTCCATTGTGCCTCCAGATAAAAGGGATTAAACCAAATCATACTAAAACCTTGACTAGCTACATAAAGCGAAGTTTCTTCATCAATAAAACCGTTCATTTCAAAATAGGAAAGCAGCTCATCAGGATTCTCCAAACGAATCCCTTTGTAATCCAGCTCAACTGCCATCTCTTTCAAGGCTGCAAGAAGAAGTGTTCCCAAGCCCTGTCTCTGATGGTCAGCCTCGATGACCAAAGAATGTATTTTTAGACATTGCGGATTGTCTGACTGGGGACTTGATAGAATATAGCCTAAAAGTTGGTTTTCATCCCTAGCTAGAAGAAAGGTATCCGCACACTTACGGATACTTTCTTCTAAAATATGGGAAGGTTGCTGCTTTTCAGCTGGAAAAGACGAGGCCTGAAGTGCCTCTATCTCAGCCAAATCAGACTTGCTTGCCTGAATAATCTTAATTGGAATTTCCATAAGAATATCCTACTGAACATTGCTTGTCAAGTTTGACAAGAGACGCTCAAATGAGTATTCATAGGTTTGGATATCTCCTGCTCCCATAAAGACATAGACAGCATTGTCGTGATCTAGGAGGGGAGAAACATTTTCAACAGTGATCACTTGGTGTTTCTTATTGATTTTATTGGCTAGGTCTTCTACCTTAACATCACCATGGTCTACTTCACGCGCAGATCCATAGATTTGCGCTAGGTAAACAGCATCTGCTTGGTTTAAAGCATGAGCAAAGTCATCTAACAAGGCAATGGTTCTTGTAAAGGTATGCGGTTGGAAGACCGCTACAATTTCCTTGCTTGGGTATTTCTGACGAGCCGCATCCAAGGTCGCAATAATTTCTGTTGGATGGTGGGCAAAGTCATCGATAATCACTGTGTCATTGACAATTTTCTCAGTGAAACGACGCTTAACACCGGCAAATGTTTTCAAGTGCTCACGCACCAAGTTCAAATCAAATCCTGCTGTGTAAAGAAGACCAATAACGGCTGTCGCATTCATGATATTGTGACGACCAAAGGTTGGAATGTGGAATTGCCCCAAGTCTTGTCCACGGAAATGAACTGTGAAGGTTGAACCAGTTGTTGAACGAAGAAGATCACTAGCTACAAAGTCATTACCTTCTGCTTCAAAACCATAATAATAAATTGGTGCATCAGACGTAATCTTACGCAATTCAGCATCTTCACCATAGACAAAAAGACCCTTGGTAATTTGTTTGGCATAGTCGTTAAAGGCATTGAAAACATCCTCGAGACTTGTGAAATAGTCTGGATGGTCAAAGTCAATGTTGGTGATAATAGAGTATTCTGGGTGGTAAGGCATGAAGTGACGCTCATATTCGTCAGATTCAAAGACAAAATATTTGGCATTGGCCGAACCACGACCTGTTCCATCTCCAATCAAAAAGCTGGTGTCTGTGATGTGAGACAAGACGTGAGACAACATACCTGTCGTTGAAGTTTTTCCGTGCGCTCCAGCTACTCCCATGCTGACAAAGTCACGCATAAAGCTACCTAGAAATTCATGATAACGTTTGTAGCTGATACCATTTTGGTCTGCATAGGCAATTTCGACGTTGTTATCTGGACGAAAGGCATTTCCAGCGATAATTTCCATATCACCGTCTAGATTCTTTTCATCAAAAGGAAGAATGGTGATGCCTGCCTGCTCAAGACCACGTTGAGTAAAGTAGTACTTTTCAACATCTGATCCTTGAACCTTGTGCCCCATTTGGTGCAACATCAAGGCCAAGGCACTCATCCCTGATCCCTTAATTCCGATAAAATGATATGTCTTTGGCATGTTTTCTCCCCTATTCTGTAATTCTGGTCAGATTCAACTCTTGGGCAACCCGACGTTCTTGTTCTGTTTGTTTACTTTTTTTATTGTAGATTTGGCTCTTCTTTAGAAAATCATAGTTGTTTTTCTTTGGAGCAGGTGCTACCACTTCTTCATTCTTGGTAGGGATAGAATGAACTTCTTCCGCCAAGATATAATGAGACTGGGTCAATTTTTGGCTATATTTGACAAATTCACCAGGGTTTTCCTTTTGGAAAGGAGCTGTCGGTTGGTTACCCTGTCTAAGAAGGCCTGATTTAGAATGACGTCTCGCACGGCTGAAATCCTGAGTTAGATAGTTAGCAGAGCGTTTCTTTTTCAAGTCTGCACGCGCTTCTTCACGCGCCACCTCTGCATAGCTCTTTCCTTCTTTTTTAACCCCTAAAGGAGCCTTTTTAGGTTTCTCTACTTGCTTTTCAATCGTTTTTACTGGTGCCTCTTCAGTAATAGGAGCCCATTCTAAATAATTTTTATCCCGATACTCACCTTTGATATTACTGATCAGATCAGACTCATCGTACAAGTTCATGACTGGCATTTCAGTCAGCATGACCTCGTCATCTGACACCAATGGAAATCGTTCTTGTTTCATTTTCTATTTCCTTTCAACACTTCATTATAGCGTATTGTCTTGATTTTTCAAGTGCTGGCTTCAGAAATTCCCAAAATTTCTCTAATTTCTGCTAGGGTCAGACTGCCACGTGACTCTGTGCCATCCAATACTTGTGACACCAGATGTTTCTTTTGTTCTTGGAGTTCCTGAATTTTTTCTTCAATGGTTCCCTTGGTTACCAAGCGATAGACCTCAACCGTTTCTTCCTGACCCATCCGATGGGCACGGCCAATAGCTTGCGCTTCCACCGCAGGATTCCACCAAAGGTCAACCAAGATAACCGTATCAGCACCTGTCAGATTCAGACCGACACCACCAGCCTTGAGGGAAATCAGAAAGGCATCTCTTTCCCCTTGGTTAAAGGCTTTGGTCATGTCTTGTCTTTCCTTGGCTGGGGTTGAACCCGTAATTTTAAAGGAAGTCAAGCCCAAGTCTGGCAATTCTTGTTCAATTTTCTCCAACATTCCCTTGAACTGTGAGAAAATCAAGACACGGTGTCCACCGTCTGCCACCTGTACCAGCAGGTCTCGAAGACTATCCAGTTTGCCACTGGCTCCCTGATAATCTCCCATAAAGAGGGCAGGAGTGTCACAAATTTGACGCAAGCGCATCAGACCAGACAAGATTTCCACCCGACTTCGCTGAAATTCCTGATCTGACACTTGAGCCAATCTATCTCTCATCTGTTGCAACTGGGCTAGATAGATAGCCTTTTGCTGGTCTTCAAGTTCATTCTTATAAACCACTTCAATCAAGTCTGGTAATTCAGTCAGCACTTCTTCTTTCTTGCGTCGCATCACGAAAGGCTTGATAAACTGAGCCACTCGCTCTGCTGGCAATTTCATAAATTCTTTCTTGCTTGGCAAGAGTCCTGGCATGACGATTTGGAAAATAGACCACAGCTCACCTAGATGGTTTTCAATCGGAGTCCCTGACAAGGCAAAAACTGACGGCACCACAAATTGTCTCAAGGTCTGGGCAATCTTAGTCTGGGCATTTTTCATAACCTGAGCTTCATCTAAGAAAAGGAAATCAAAGGCCATCCCCTGATAAAGCTCACTGTCCTGACGGAAGGTAGCATAGCTCGTCACATAGATTTGATGGCTTTCAGCAAGAATCTCTTCACGACTAGCTTTCAAGCCATGAACAACAGCTACATCCAACTGTGGGGCAAATTTCTGAAATTCATCTGCCCAGTTGTAAATCAAACCAGATGGAGCGAGAATCAAAACCCGACTTTCTTTTGTCACTTGACTGGTCAAAAAAGCAATGGTCTGAAGGGTTTTCCCCAATCCCATATCATCAGCCAAAATCCCACCAAAACCATAATGATGGAGCATTTGCAGCCAGCCGATTCCCTTTTCCTGATAATCACGCAAATCAGCCTGAACCTGAGTTGCTTGTCGAGGGAAGTCCTCTGGATGCGTCAAATCATGGGCCAAATTCTGGAATTCCTGTGAAAAAGAAACACGGTCTCGTCCTTCAAAGAGATGAGCTAAACTATAAGCCAAAGATTTTCGAGCCTGCAAGGAGCCATCTTTTAGTTCAAACTGCCCCAGCTCCTGTAGATTTTGGCGAATTTTCTTGGTTTCTTCATCGAAAAAGTAGACTTGATTAGACGAATCAATGTAAAAATCTTGATTAGCAACCAAGGCCTGCATGGCTTGGTCAATTTCCTCTTGGGCAATATCTTGAAAATCAAACTGGATTTCCAAGAGACCTCCCTTGGAAGCAATCTGTACTTGAGGGCTTGCTAGGTTATAGAGTTCTTCTAACTTGTCTGATAAATCAACATTCCCGAGTTTTTCAAAGACTGGAATGATTTCGTGGAAAAAATGATAGACAGACTCGGCTTTTAAGGCCTGACGCCAAGATTGAAAATCTGCTTCAAAGCCAGCTACCAAACAGGCTTGGAAAACTCTTTCTTCTAAGTCAGCGTCACTCGAAAATGGCAATTCTTCTAGCTCTTGTCGGCTTGATACCTGCCTATCCCCATAATCAAACTGAATCTCTAAACGAATCCGATTATCTTCTTCCCTGTCAAAGTAAAAAGAGGGCGCAAAAGTTTTGATTTGTAACCGTTCTGGAGCTGAAACCGTCCCCATCTGGCTAAAGAACGTTAGACAGGAAGCTAACTTATCTCGGTCACTGCTATCAAATTGCAGGTGTTTTTTCCCATGTTGATCCACAGGCAGCGCTTTAATTTCCTTTAGAAGTTGCATCTGCTGGTCTGTTAGAAAATAAACCCGTCCTTTATGGAACAGCACAGCTCCCTGATAAAAGGCATTAACTCTTGGACTCTCTCTGATTTCCATTTCAAAATAATCCGAGTATTCTGTTACTGTAAAGGCAAATAGATTGGCATCAGCATGCATATCCTGAAAAAGCAGAGTCTGGTAACTATCCACTTGATGGTCAAATTGAAAATGCGGCAAGGTCATCAGTAAATTCACACCCTGCTCAAAAAAAGTCAGAGGGAAAAAGAGGTGCCGACCTTGGTTTTGGAAAAAGAGGTCTGGAGCCTGTCCTTCCTCCATTAGTCCGCGCAAGAAAGTCAGAAGTTCTTGACTAGCCTCATCAAAGGCTTCCCAAGACAAGGATTCCTCATAAGTTTTGCCAATCATATAAGACTTTCTCTGCTCGACAATCCTTAAAAAGAGTGGAATATCTCGAATGACATAGTATTTTTGGCTATTGATTTGGCCGATTCTCAGAGTCCACAAGATATGATTGGTTCCTGCTTCCACCTGCCCCACAGCCGATAATTCATAGGCTCGGTCTGATTTTGGAGACAAGATTCGATCCAAAAATTTGCCACCCAAGGTCACCTTGGTTTCAACGGCCTCTTTTTCTTCATGACCTTCTTCCAGACTCTGCAAGATTTCCTGACCACGATCATCATTTTTCAGAAAATGCTCCAGCGCTGCCAAGTGGACACAGTAGCCCCTCTTTTGGAAAAAATCGCAGGCACAAAAAACCAAATCATCCTCTAAACTATAGCGCAGTTCTTCTTCTGCCACGCGAGCATAGAGCCGATTGTTCTTTTCCTTGATGATGTCAACCTTACCAGTTTCATAAAGGGCAACGCCTTCGATACGGACTTTCCCCGGAATCAATTTAGCCATATTTTCACCTTTACCTTATCTTTTTATTATACCATATTTTCCCCTATGAAAATAGCCTTCTAGGAAGACTTTTCTCCTAGAAGGCTGGATTTTTAACGTTTGGCAAAAGTCGTCACAATTCGCTGACAAACTTCTTGCAGCAGAGATTTAGGCATGGCTACATTGAGACGGGCATGGAGACTTCCTTCCTCCCCAAAATCCAAACCACGATTGAGGATAACCTTAGCTTCATTTCTCAACAGCTCTTGCAATGCTTCATCAGTCAGGTCATAGGCTGAAAAATCAAGCCAAATCAAGTAGGTTCCTTGCGGTTTCATAACCTTGATTTTAGTCTCTTTTCCAAATAAATCCACCACGTAATTGATGTGGTCTTCAAAGACTTGCTTGAGTTCCTCTAGCCAACCCTTCCCATAGCGATAAGCAGCTTCTGTCGCCAAATAGCCCAAGCCTGAAATTTCATGCTGATTATTGGTCAACTGGCGTTTCTGGAAAGCCAGTCTCAACTTAGGATTTTCAATAACTGCATAGGAATTTTTTGTCCCAGCAATATTAAAGGTTTTAGTAGCACTGCTCAAGACAATCGCAAATTCTTTAAAGTCAGGGTTGACAGTATTGAAAGACTGGTGTTTGTGACCAAAGAGGGCCAAATCTTGGTGAATCTCATCTGAAACCAAGAAAACACCATATTTTTGACAGAGTTGACCAATCTTCTCCAACACTTCTTTTTCCCAAACACGTCCACCAGGATTGTGAGGATTGCAGAGAATATAAAGTTTGACATCCTCTTCCACCAAATCCTTTTCAAGTTGGTCAAAGTCAATCTCAAACAGACCATCCTTTTCCACCAAAGAATTGGTAATCAATCTACGATTATTCAACTTGACACTGCGAGCAAAAGGTGGGTAGACAGGTGTGTTAATCAGAACTGCCTCGCCTTCTTTTGTAAAGGCTTGAATAGCTGTTGAGATAGCTGGTACCACACCCTCGATAAAGACAAGAGCCTCTTTGTCAAAGTGGTAACCGTGTTGTGTGGCTTCCCACTTTTGAACTTCCTTAATTAACTCATCACTGGCATAGGTATAGCCATAAACCAGTTGATCCGCATAAGTCTGCACGGCTTGGCGGATTTCAGGCAAGACTACAAAGTCCATATCCGCTATCCAAGCTGGTAGAACTTCACTATCCGTTTCTGTTTCTTTCCATTTATAGGTATGGTGCCCTAAACGGTTGGGCAGGCTTGTAAAATCATATTTTCCCATCTTTGTCTTATCCTTCCAAGGCTTGGTGCAAATCTGCAATCAAATCTCTAGCATCCTCAATCCCAATCGACAAACGCAAGAGGTCATCTGTCAAACCATAGGAATGGCGCACTTCTGCTGGAATATCAGCATGGGTTTGAGTCGTTGGATAAGTAATGAGACTTTCTACCCCACCCAAACTTTCCGCAAAAGAGAAGACCTTGAGACTGTTCAAAATATGTGGAATGCGCGTTTCATCGGCTACTTTAAAGGAAATCATGCCCCCACGACCAGTATAGAGAACTTCCTTAACTGCTGGAGAATCCTTCAAAAAGGCAACCACTTCTTGGGCATTAGCTGTTGAGCGCTCCATACGAAGAGACAAGGTCTTGAGACCACGAATCAATTGATAGCTGTCAAATGGTGACAAGACTGCCCCTGTCGTATTGAGATTGTAGAAAAGCTTCTCGTATAGTTCTAAACTATTGGTCACAACCACTCCAGCCAAGACATCATTGTGGCCTGCTAGATACTTGGTTGCTGAATGAAGAACGATATCTGCTCCATCTTCAACCGGACGTTGGTAGATAGGGCTGTAGAAGGTATTGTCCACCACCACTTTGGCACCCTTAGCATGAGCCAATTTTGCTAGTTTTTCGATATCAAATTCCAACATCAAGGGATTGGTTGGCGTTTCGATATAGAGAACATCCACGTCCTTTTCTAACTCGGCAATCAACTCTTCTTCTGTATTGGCATAGGTAAAATGGAAACGGCCTTCCTGCTCCACTTGATTGAACCAGCGGAAAGAACCACCGTAAAGGTCACGGACAGCCAAGACCTTACTTCCTACTGGGAAGACACTAAAGGCCAATACAATTGCTGACATTCCTGAGCTAGTAGCTAGGGCATAGTCTGCGGACTCAATAGCTGCCAAGACTTCTTCTGCCTTACTGCGAGTTGGGTTTTTGGTGCGCGTATAGTCAAATCCAGTAGATTGACCAAACTCTGGATGCTGATAGGTCGTTGAAAAATGAAGCGGTGTCACCAATGCACCTGTCGCTTCATCTGACTTAATACCCGCCTGGGCCAAAATTGTGTTAATGTGTAATTCCTTGCTCATACAATTCCTCCAAATCTATAGTAACTATTGTACCACTTATTTTCACCAACTCATTTTCTTCTTTTCAAGAGCTAGTTATAGTTTCAAACTATAGACTTATCGAGTAAAGCTAAAAAGAATCCAGAAAACACTCCAGATTCTTTTGTGAAAATGATTGCTAGGGCTTACTTAGACTGAAAGAAATCCTGTTGGGATAAATAGTCATAATGGTCTTTGTTAAATTGATACTGTCCCATATGCCGACTAACCTGACCGACATCCACAGAAAAAATATAGTCTTCATTTTGATAGTTCCAGTTCAGCCTAACTGTATTCAAGACTGACTTATAAGTAAAATCTTTGACTTGATTCCAAGGCATCTCTACGACGTGATTAGAACGATTTTCTGTTACATCACTGATGTCCATCAAGTAAATCCCCTTGGTTGTGAAGGCCAGAATCTTAGGCTTCACACTCGACTGAACATAGTAGGAACCACCTATTATGAAAAAATCAATAAAGGATTTGAACCATGTCTTTTTCTTGAAAGCCATCAGAAAATTCTTTTGCCCTTCAATGTGGCAAGTTGAGAGAAATGATTCAATCTGTTTTTCTGTTGCAAACTCCATAATAGCGCCCATGATGTTACCTCCATAAAAATCACTAAATAGACAGTTAAGAATTCTTCACTTAAAGAAGAACTTATCATTTGTTGCATTTTATCTTACTTTTCCAGCAGATGGCATCCCTCCTATAACATTACCCTAGCATATGCATACTTCAGTTAACACTGGAAGAGACTTTCGAAAATAGTTTCTCACGTTTTTGTTATATTCATTATAACATAAATTCAAGAAACAAAGAAAAAAATGTGAGATTTTTCTTCCAAATTTACCATCATTCTATTAAAAAACGACAGTTTCCTTCGAAACCATCGTTTTTCTTGAAAAATTCTTATTTGACATGTTTTGCCAACTCTTCTTGAGCTTTTTTATTAGATTCTTCTTTTTCTTTCAACCATTTTTCTTTAGCTTTTTCATATTCGTCTTTTGTAACTGTCTTATCTTGTAATTTGAGGTATTTATAGGATTCGACCCCTTTATTACCAGCCAATGAATATGGTGTTGAGAAAGGAACAATTTTTCTCAATGTTGGTGTTCCGCCTAGTGAAACATTTGGAATTGCTAGAGAGCTATCTACTAACCAAGCTTGGGCATCTGCATATTTTTCATAACGTTTAGCTGGATCTTGCTCCTTATTGGCTTCTTCCAACATTTGAGTGTAGACATCCAATCCAACAGCCTTGGCCTTGTCATTGGCTTCACCTGGCTCTATACCTAGATTTTGCATCAAACCACCAGAATTAACATTAAAGACATCAAGATAGGTTGAAGGGTCTTGATAGTCTGCACTCCAACCACCGTTGTAAAGATCATAATCTTTCTGAGCTGCAGTTTGAGCTAGATAACCTGAACTATCATAGTCCTCTGTAGAAAGTAGGTGGACATCAATCACAACATTTTCTGCACCTAAGACAGACTCAATTGATTGCTTCATGGAATTGATTCCTTGAATTTCAGCCTTATTAGCCAAATCTATAGTTTTATCTAAGTGTATAGGGAATTGAACTCCTTTGGCTTGGAGTTCTTTCTTAGCTTCAGCAAATTTAGCTTTAGCTTTTTCTGGATTGTAGTATGGATCCTGGGCATCTGCAAAGTTGATTCCTTGCCATTCCTTACCATAATTGACCATCTTAGAGGCTACTACTTCACCAAAGTCTTTTCCCTTGATACTTACGAAATTTGGAGGAACAACCAAGTTACGCAAAATCTTAGTTGCCCCCTCTTCTCCTTGAGATTGAGCCCCGTAAGCTGTACGATCATAGGCAAAGTTAATGGCTTGACGGAAGTTTTTGTTAAGAACTGCTTCTTGAGTCGATTTCTTTTCAGCATCACTTGTCTTAGAAGTGAATTTATAAGATTTTCTATCCAAGTTAAAGTTTAAGAAGTAAGAAGTGGCATCTTGCAAGCTATAGATGATATTATCCTTATTCTTCTCTTTAATCCCTTCAAAACTTGAACTATTTGGATAGAGACGAGCATAGCTATAGGCACCCTCCACAAAGTTACGAGCCAGTGCATCTTGGTCACTACCATCATAATAAGCCAATTTCACATCATCTACAAAGACATTTTTAGCATCCCAGTAGTTAGGATTTTTCTTGAATTCGATGACCGATTTTGAAACAAAGGATTTCATCAAGAAAGGTCCATTGTACAAAATGCTAGATGGATCTACCTTCCCGAAATCATCCCCTTTTGATTTCAAGAAATCTGCATTGACTGGAAAGAGAATCGTTGAGGTTGTTTTTGAGTTCCAATAAGATTCTGGTCGTGTCAAGGTATATTGAACGGTTTGATCATCAAGAGCCTTAACTCCGACAGTTGAAAAGTCGCTTGTTTTACCAGTGATATAGTCATCTAAACCAGCAACGGATTCTTGTACTAAGTACAAGGCTTCTGATTTTTTATCAGCCGCATATTTCAAACCAGTGACAAAATCTTGGGCAGTTACAGGAGCATATTCTTCTCCATCTGCAGTATACCACTTAGCATCTTTACGCAGTTTGTAGGTATAGGTCAAACCGTCCTTAGAAACACTCCAATCCTCTGCCAAAGATGGAATATAGTTTCCATACTGGTCATTTTCCATGAGCCCATCTACCAAATTGACCACGATATCATTGGTCGTTGCACGGTTTTCTGCTAGATAATTCAAACTTGATGGGTCACTTACGTAAACATAGTTATATGTTTTTGATGCTGTGCTAGAATTTCCACAGGCACTTAACAAAATACCTGCACTTAACACGACACCTGCAAGTGCTGCATACTTGGCCTTAGACTTTTTCATCTCCAGAACCTCCTGATTTAAATATTTGTTTTATTATACAACATTTAGTTTGTTTAGTCAATGATTTTTTCCAAAAAAATCGAAAAAGACCTCATCTTCTACTTTCAAAAGATAATTTTAGCTATTTTGACGCTAAAAAAGGAATAAGTTTCAAGTTCTCCTAAAAGATTGTTCAACTTATTCCTTTTATTTATAAATGCTATCTTACGAAAGATTAAATTTTGCTCGCAGGCGATCTGCTTGGGCTTTTCCAATCACCTTATCCAATAAACGAGTACGGAGACTCATGACTCCGTATACTCCTCCACCCATGGCACCGACAAGAGCTACATAAAGGAAGCTCCACAAACGTCCACTCGGTTGGAAGAAAAATCCTAACAGCCACTGGATGGTTCCTATTAACAGAAACATGACTAGGGTCAGCAAACTGATTAAAATGGTTCGCTTCAAAATCACCTTGCGCTTGACACCCGTTACCTTACAAATATCCCGATACATCAAGACATTAGGAATGATGAGAGCAATGGTTGTGGAAATCAAAGGTCCGTAACTGTGGAAGAGAGCGATGGTAGGTAGTTGCAAGACTAGCTTGGCAATAGAACCATAGATAAAATAGAGAACGGCCTTGCGGTTGCGGAACATGGCCTGAAGCATTGGAGACAAGACCATGTACAAGCCTAAAATAATAGACTGCAAAACTGCAAAGACAAATAAGCCCAGAGCCAAACTATCTGGCTTACCATAGAAGACCGTATAAAGAGGTCCCCCTACCATGACCACTCCAACCGTTGCTGGTAGCAGGAACATAAAGAGTAAGGTGAGACTATCCTGAACGAGACGAGAAGCTGCTTTCAAGTCCCCCTTGACATAGTTTTCAGTCAAAAGTGGCAAACCGACACCCCCAATTGAAACTCCAACAGAAATCAAAATCATCGTGATTTTATTAGGATTGGCTGAGAAATAAGAAAACATGACAACCAAGTCCTCGTTGCTGTAGTTGGTAAACCAGCTCATACTATTGATAAAGGTCAGCTGGTCCAAAATCTGGAAGAGCTGGATGGCAGACCCTGTCAAGATAAAAGGAATGGCTTCCTTAATGGTATCGATCAAAAGATGCTTGCTGTTAATCTTATCCCCTGTTTCAAGGACTCTTTTGAGTAAGCCTTCTTGAGCAAGGAAATAAATCAAAACTGCAAAACTAGCTACCATGCCGACAAAGGCAGCAAAGGTGGATTGGGTAACCGCTACTAGGTAATCTCCTGAACCAAGTTTCATAATGATAAAGGTTGCTAGGAGCATCCAGATAACACGAATGACCTGCTCAGCAATTTGGCTCATGGCATAAGGTTTGAGATTATTCATCCCTTGGAAAAATCCTCGGATAACACTCATAGACGGGAAAATCAAGACTCCCCAAGCCAAGCTTTGCATGATTGGGATCAAGTCTTTGCCCACGCCAGACAAGTCTGCTAGCCAAGGAGCAAAGAGATACAAGACTAAAGCAAAAACCAGGCCTAGTCCTGTCATAAAGCCTAAAAAGCTCCGAATCAGGGCAAAGCTATGCTCCTCTTCTCGCATGGTATTATACTTGGCAACTTGCTTGGCTACCGCAACTGGAATCCCTGCTGTTGAAACCAGCAAGAACCAAGCATAGATATTATAGCCCATGGTGAAGAGACCATTGGCCGTAGCCGCATAAGACCCCATCCAGATATACCAAGGTATAATGTAAATAGCCCCAAGCAGGCGACTGATAAAGTTACTAGCCGTTAGCCAAGCAGTCCCCCGTAACATCTGGGCCTGCTGGTGATTGTTTTCGTGCGACATAGATTCCTCATTCAATTTTGATAACTAGGAAAAACTCCTTATCTTCCATTATAAACTTTTCCTTGTCACTTGTAAATTTGCGACTTTCGGTTTACAATAGAAAGTATGATTAAGATTGAAACCGTATTAGATATTTTAAAGAAAGATGGCCTTTTTCGCGAAATTATTGACCAAGGTCATTACCACTACAACTACAGCCATGTCGTCTTTGACACCATCTGCTATGACAGCCGAAAAGTAAAAGAAGACACTCTTTTTTTTGCAAAAGGCGCTGCCTTTAAAAAAGAATACCTTCTTTCTGCTATAACACAAGGCTTAGCTTGGTATGTAGCTGAAAAGGACTACGAAGTCGGTATCCCTGTCATCATTGTGAACGACATTAAGAAAGCCATGAGTCTGATTGCTATGGAATTTTATGGAAATCCACAGGAAAAACTCAAACTCCTCGCCTTTACTGGAACCAAGGGTAAGACAACAGCAGCCTATTTCGCTTATAACATCTTATCTCAAGGGCATCGACCTGCTATGTTGTCGACCATGAATACAACTCTTGATGGCAAGACTTTCTTCAAGTCAGCGTTGACAACCCCCGAGAGTATTGATCTATTTGACATGATGCATCAAGCTGTGCAAAATGACCGTACCCACCTCATCATGGAAGTCTCCAGTCAAGCCTATCTGGTCAAACGTGTCTATGGCCTAACCTTTGATGTGGGAGTTTTCCTCAATATCAGCCCCGACCATATCGGCCCGATTGAACACCCTAACTTTGAAGACTACTTCTACCACAAGCGTCTCTTGATGGAAAATAGCCGAGCAGTCATCATTAACAGTGACATGGACCACTTTTCTGTACTAAAAGAACAAGTGGCAGATCAAGACCATGATTTCTATGGTAGCCAATCAAATAATCAAATCGAGAATTCCAAAGCCTTTAGCTTTTCAGCTACGGGTAAACTCGCTAGTGATTATGATATTCAACTCATTGGACACTTCAACCAAGAAAATGCAGTTGCTGCTGGGCTTGCTTGCCTCCGTCTCGGAGCTAGTCTTGAGGACATCAAAAAAGGAATCGCTGCAACCCGCGTTCCTGGTCGCATGGAAGTCCTGACTCAGAAAAATGGAGCCAAGGTCTTCATCGACTACGCCCACAATGGGGATAGTCTGAAAAAACTCATCAATGTGGTTGAAACTCATCAAACTGGAAAAATTGCTCTGGTCTTAGGTTCGACAGGAAACAAGGGAGAAAGCCGTCGTAAGGACTTTGGCCTCCTCCTCAATCAACATCCTGAAATTCAAGTCTTTCTGACTGCTGATGACCCCAACTATGAAGACCCAATGGTCATTGCAGATGAAATCAGTAGCTACATCAATCATCCTGTTGAAAAAATTGCGGATCGCCAAGAAGCCATCAAGGCAGCTATGGCTATCACAAATCAAGAATTAGATGCTGTCATTATTGCTGGTAAGGGAGCAGATTGCTACCAAATCGTCCAAGGCAAGAAAGAAGCCTATCCAGGAGATGCCGCCGTAGCAGAAAATTATTTATAAGAATAGAAAAAATCAAGGGAAAATGAAACCCTTGATTTTTTACTATTATTTAGTAAAAACGTTTTTCAAACCTTCAACGGCACCTTCTACAGCACCTTTAGCGTCTTCTACAACGTCTTTTGCCTTAGCAACTGTTTTTTCAACAGCTCCTTCAAGTTCTGTCTTGCTGTCTCCAGTAACTTTACCAAAACCTTCTTTGACAGCGCCTGTTGCTTGTTCCAATTTGTTTTCAAGTGACATATGATTGTCTCCTTTAGTCTTATTCCGATATGTGTTATCGGTTACATTAGTATAAACTTATCGATAGATAAAGTCAAACAATGTGCTCAGAAAAAGCAATCACACTAAATAGAAAGTTAATTTTTCCTTATCAAAATCGATAGCCAACTCATACTTTCCATCTGCATTTTGGACAATATAACCTAGGACAACTAAACTGTCCACAAAGATGTCACGACGTTTCTGCATAAGCTGATCTTTTTTAAGAAATTTTAGCAAAAAAGTCGTCATATATTTGAGGGCATACTCAGGATTGACATCTCCCAAAATGGCATAGAGTTCCTGCTGTTTTTCTGTCAAAGGATACTGATTTTTGACCTTGTAGAAATAATTAGACAGGGTCATTTTAGTGCGCGCAAAGTCCGTCTTTTCAACTAAAATAGCTGCATTGGTTTGATTGCGCAATTCCGTCTCAAAACTCTTCTCCAACAAAGTTTGATAAATTGGACTAGCTTCTCTAACAAAAATCTCTTGATCCAGTTCGAGACTATCGAGTGTTTTAAGCATAGGAAAATTGAGGTAATAGCGCTTATTTTCCCGACGAATCAAGCCAGCCTTTATATACTCTTCCATGAGTTTATCAACTGCCACATCTGGAAATTGAGCCTTAATTTCTCGTAAAATCACATCCTCATGCTGGTCCAGATAGCGGATCAATTCTCCAAAAAATGGCTGTCTCGTCAAACGAGATGGATTAAAAATCTGAATCATGAAGATTCCTTTCTTTACATTTTAACAGAGGCGATGCTGCCAACTGACTGGGATTGGTCCCAGCTTGGTTCAGAGGAACAGGCAGACCTAGTTCTCTGTAATATTCTCTCCAAAAATCACTAATCTCCTGCTCCCCATCCCCAAATTTCATAGGTATGTTTTCAAAAATGGGGAGAATTTCTGCCATGTACTGGGAACAGTAAAAACCAGCTCCATCTCGATAGAAAGAAGCATTATAAGAAGCTCCCAGATGTTTGCAAGCTCTTTCCTTCACCGACTGAATATCCATTTCTGGGTAGACATAGAGGTCGTACAAGTTATCAGATTCAAAGAAGTCTGCCGGTTCTTGACAGACAACACCAGCCTGTCCACTAGAATGGTAAATCATCCCATCCAAATAAATGGCAACATGGTTATAGTTGCCTGTGGAAGTCTGGATGGCCTGTCCCATATCTGACTCATCTCTCACAAAAATCAAATCGCCATTTTCTAACATGCTTCACTCCTAGAAAAAAAGGAGCCGAAACTCCTTTCGATATAAGGCAAACTAGCCTTTCCTAATTTGAATTAACACTCAAAATCTTAAGCATTAAAGCTTTCAGTCAATTGAGGTACCACTTGTTTCTTACGTGAAACAGCACCAGCAAGAAAAGCATGATTGTTTTCAAGTTTGAAGTTGAAAGCTGCTTCGACTTTGCCCATATTGGTACCAAGAGCTAAGATTTCTGAGTTTGAGTTGACGATGTCTGTAATCATCAAGACAAAGTCAGAGTAGCCGTTTGCTTCGTTAGCAGCTTGCATTGCAGCTTCAATTTCTGCTTGACGTTCCAAGACTTCAGCGATGTCAACTGTGTTCACTTGGGCAACACGGACATTATTTCCGTTCAATTCAAAAGTTTTAGCATCGATGTCAATCAATTCTTCAGCAGATTTGCTAGCCAAGTTTGTACCAGCTTTCAACATAGCCAAACCATATTCTTCCAAGTTGACACCAGCTAATTCAGCCAATTCAGGAGCAATGACTGTATCTGTTGAGTGTGTTGTTGGTGATTTCAAAAGAAGGGTATCTGAAATCAAACCTGAAAGCATCAAACCAGCAATCTCTTTAGGCACAGCCACACCATGTTCTTTGAACATACGGTAAACGATTGAAGACGCTGAACCAACTGGCTCCAAACGCATGTAAAGTGGGCTTGCAGTTTCAAAGTTAGCCACACGGTGGTGGTCTACAACACCATAAACTTCTACTTCAGCGATATCTGATACAGATTGTTGGAATTCATTGTGGTCAGTCAAGATAACTTGCTCTGCGCCTTCTGCTTTAGCAGAAGTGATAACACGCGGTGCTTCCACACCAAAATAGTTCAAGACAAAGGCTGTTTCTTCATTTGGAGTTCCAAGAGCAACAGCTTCCGTATCCAAACCGTAAGCTTCTTTTGCAAGGTAGGCAAAGGCTACAGATGACCCGATGGCATCTGAGTCTGGATTTTGGTGACCAAATACTAGAATCTTAGACATGATAATACCTCATTTTGTTTATTCTCTTTATTGTAGCATTTTTTTCGCTTTTTGACAAAAGTAAGAGGAGTCAAAGGACTCCTCACGATTCTTCAAAATAACTGATACTCTTCGAAAATCTCTTCAAACCACGTCAGCTTCGCCTTGCCGTAGGTATGGGTACTGACTTCGTCAGTTCTNNGCAGTGCTTTGAGCAACCTACGGCTAGCTTCCTAGTTTGCTCTTTAATTTTCATTTAGTATAAGTAAATTTCTATCTTGATTTTCAGATAAAAATCTTTCCTTCTGTGGCCTCGTCTTACGCTTGAGAAGGGCTTCAGCCGACATGGCTTCTTCCTTACTGGCAAAACCTTGAGCATAAATAAGTTTCACTGGCAAGCGTGCTCGTGTGTATTTGGCTCCCTTCCCACCATTGTGGACAGCGAGGCGTCTTCTCACATCAGTCGTATAACCTGTATAGTAGGATCCGTCACGACACTCCAGCACGTACATATAAGCCTTATGATCCATAATAAATCTCTTCGAGTTCCGGCGTATAAGAGCCATCATCATTGTGGACAATGAGAGGTGGCAAGACCTTAAAGCCACTTGTCGAGCCATCCTTGATAGCCTCAATCAAGAGCATATTGGCTTCTTTTTCCCGCTTTGGATAAACAAACTGCAGGCGCTTAGGGGCTAGATTATGCCGTTGCAACATATCCAGAATGTCCAAGAGTCGGTCAGGACGATGAACCATAGCCAACCGTCCATTAGACTTGAGAATACTCTGGGCACTACGACAGATTTCCTGCAAATTGGTCGTGATTTCATGGCGCGCCAAGAGATAATGTTCACTCTCGTTCAGGTTTGAATGAGGATCCACCTTGAAATAGGGCGGATTACACAAAATCATATCCACCTTACTTCCCTGGATGTAAGCAGGCATATTTTTCAAATCATCACAGATGACCTGCATCTGCTCTTCCAAACCATTCAAACGGACAGAGCGTTCAGCCATATCCGCCAAACGCTCCTGAATCTCAACAGCCAAAATCTGTGCTTGAGTACGAGTGCTAGCAAATAGCCCCACTGCTCCATTCCCAGCGCAGAAATCCACAATCAAGCCCTTTTTAGGAAAACGTGGAAAACGTGACAAGAGAACACTATCCACCGAATAGCTAAAAACCTCTCTATTTTGAATAATTTTGATATCTGTTGAGAAGAGCTGGTTAATTCGCTCCCCTGATTTTAATAATTGTTCTTCTTCCATGGTTCTATTATAGCAGATTTATATTAACATTACAAAAAATATAAAATTCTAAACTACTTCTTCTTTTTTAAATGGTGCAGGGCTTCTCTAGTCCAAATTGGCATCATTCGTTTAAGAGGCGCAAAGCCGTAGTTAAAACGGTCGCTTGAAAAGCGTCTCCGTCTCGGAAACTGGTGCTTTTCTTCCTCCAAAGTGCGGATAGAAAGACTGGCTTTCCCTGTAAATTCATCTAAATCTACTACCTGAATCTGAACCTCTTCATCGACTTTCAAGGCTTCATGAATATTTTCAATAAAGCCTGTTCGAATCTCTGAAATGTGAATCAGCCCCGTATCACCCGTCTCTAGCTCAACAAAGGCACCGTAGGGCTGAATCCCTGTAATACGACCCTTTAGCTTATCACCGATTTTCATCTTAGTCCTCGATTTCAATTGTTTCAATCACAACATCTTCAACTGGCTTGTCCATCGCCCCCGTCTCAACAGCAGCAATGGCATCCAAGACAACGTAAGAAGCTTCATCAGCTAACTGTCCAAAAACCGTGTGACGGCGGTCTAGGTGAGGAGTTCCTCCTTGGTTGGCATAGATTTCCGCAATCGGTTCTGGCCAACCACCACGAGCAATTTCTTTCTTAGAATAAGGTAGGTGTTGGTTTTGCACGATAAAGAACTGGCTACCGTTGGTATTTGGACCAGCATTGGCCATGGAAAGAGCACCACGGATATTGTAAAGTTCTTCTGAGAATTCATCCTCAAATGATTCGCCGTAGATTGACTCGCCACCCATACCAGTTCCAGTTGGGTCTCCACCTTGGATCATAAAGTCCTTGATAATACGGTGGAAAATGACCCCATCATAGTAGCCATCTTTTGAAAGCGCAACAAAGTTAGCCACTGTTTTATGAGCATGCTCTGGGAAGAGCTTGATACGTAAGTCCCCGTGATTGGTCTTAATAGTCGCGAGAGGACCTTCTACTGTTTCAATGTCTACTTGTGGGAAATGCAATTCTTTTTCTACCATACCAAATCCTTCTAAGGCATCAAAAATGCCATCTTCTTCTAGTGTTTTTGTAATATAATCTGCTTTTTCTTTGATCTTATCATGAGAAATTCCCATTGCAACGCTGATTCCAGCATAATCAAAGAGTTCCAAGTCGTTGAGCCCATCTCCAAAAACCATGACGTTCTCTGGTTTCAAGCCTAGGTGTTCCACAACCTTTTCCACACCCATCGCTTTGGAGCCTGAAATCGGCACAATATCAGACGAATGCTCATGCCAACGAACCATGCGAAGTTTGTCAGAGAGACTGTCAGGCAAGTGCAAGTCATCTCCCTTATCTTCAAAAGTCCACATCTGATAAATATCTACTTTTTCATGAAAATTAGGATCTACATCTAAATCGGGGTAAATTGGATTGATCGCTTCACTAATCATATCGGTGCGAGTCGACAACTTGGCATCATGACTCCCAACCAAGCCATACTCAATTCCCTCTTGCTTGGCCCAAGAGATATATTCCTCAACATCTGACTTCTCAATCTGATGTTGATAAATAACCTGACCTTTTTTATCTTCGATATAAGCCCCATTTAAGGTCACAAAAAAGTCAGGCTTGAGGTCACGAATCTCCGGAACGACACCAAAAATCCCTCGTCCAGAAGCAATACCTGTCAAAATTCCTTTCTCACGTAATTGCTTAAAAACAGCTGGGATTGAAGACGGAATAAAACCAGTCTTTGAATTCCGCAAGGTATCATCAATATCAAAAAAGACAATCTTAATCTTTTTTGCCTTGTATCTTAATTTCGCATCCATCTCACTACCTCTTTCAATCTAACTCTTTCCATTATACCATAAAGTAGCTAAATCCCCTATTTTCAAAGAAATTCGCTATCTCTTATTCGAACTTCTTGGATAAGTACAGAACTAAATCATCATTATTTTGAATAGTAGCATTCATTTCCAAGGGTTGATTTCGATACCAGACACCTGTCCCATCTGGAATATAGCCTCGTTTGATGTACAATCTCTGGGCAGGGCCATAGCCTAAGTGTAAACCTACACCAAGAGTGACCTTACTCGAAACAAACTTGACTCGTTTTTCTGCTTCTTCTAGCAGTTGACTCCCAATCCCTTGATTTCGAAAAGGCTCAAACACATTAAAATCTGATAATTCTGGATAGACTTCTGCAAAAGGACCATGTTTAGCCAAAGGTAAAATGGTAACGTAGCCCGCTACAGCACCATCAATCTCTGCAACTAAGACTTCTCTCTCCCCACTTTCCTGTTCCAGAAAATATCTAGCCAAAATTTCCTCTCTACCAGGCCAACCTTGATTCATAAAGCCATGAGATAAGGACTCAATATCAGACTTAATCATATTTCTAATCGTACAATTCATCTTTGACTTACCCACCTTTACTCTTTCTATTACTATTATAGCACGCCAAGGTCAGAAAAAAACTATCTCGTGAAAAAAGACCCGTAGGGGTCTGAAAAAGAGGTCCACCCGGACCTCTTTTTTAATCTTCGTTTACGAAAGGCATCAAAGCCATTACGCGAGCGCGTTTGATAGCTGTTGTTACTTTACGTTGGTTTTTAGCTGAAGTTCCTGTTACACGACGAGGAAGGATTTTCCCACGTTCTGAAACGAAACGGCTAAGAAGCTCAGTATCTTTGTAATCAACATATTCAATTTTGTTTGCTGCGATGTAATCAACTTTTTTACGGCGTTTGAATCCGCCACGACGTTGTTGAGCCATGTTTTTTCTCCTTTATAATTTTAGTTGTCCATTAGAATGGTAAATCATCATCTGAAATATCCAATGGATTTGTTGCTCCAAATGGATTTTCATCACGTGAAAAGTCTGGTACTGAATTTGTAGGTGCTGAATAGTTTGCAGTTGGGGCAGAGTAAGCTCCACCTGTATGACCTTCACGCACACTACGGCTTTCCAACATTTGGAAATTCTCAGCCACGACCTCTGTCACGTAGACACGTTGTCCTTGCTGGTTATCGTAACTACGAGTCTGGATACGACCTGTCACCCCGATAAGTGAGCCTTTTTTAGCCCAGTTAGCAAGGTTTTCAGCCTGTTGGCGCCACATAACGACATTGATAAAATCAGCCTCACGTTCGCCATTTTGACTCTTAAATGTACGGTTTACTGCAAGAGTAAAAGTCGCAACTGCTACATTTGATGGGGTATAACGCAACTCAGCATCACGTGTCATACGCCCTACAAGTACAACATTGTTAATCATAGTTTACCTTCTTACGCGTCAATTTTGACGATCATGTGACGAAGAATGTCAGCGTTGATTTTTGAAAGACGGTCAAACTCTTTAAGAGCTGCATCGTCGTTTGCTTCAACGTTAACGATGTGGTAAAGTCCTTCACGGAAATCTTGGATTTCGTATGCAAGACGACGTTTTTCCCAAGTTTTTGATTCAACAACAGTTGCACCGTTGTCAGTCAAAATAGAGTCAAAACGTGCTACCAAAGCGTTTTTAGCTTCTTCTTCAATGTTTGGACGAATGATATAAAGAATTTCGTATTTAGCCATTGATATGTTCCTCCTTTTGGTCTAATGACCCCAAGACTTTGCAAGGGGTAAGTGAGGTTCGCTCACAATAAACTATTATACTAGAAAATATTTTTTTACGCAAGTAAAAACACCTAAATAAAAAAAGAAGATGACGAATCATCTTCTCAAAAACTATAAGTTTTTAGTCTTCTTTTTTCTTGCGAGCAAGAAGTCCAAATCCACCTAGGGCTCCAAGAAATCCAAGCGCTGCGAGGCTAGCGTTAGCTTCTGTACCTGTGTTAGGCAATTCTTTTTGACCATCAACATATTTAGGTGTTGCTGGCATTTGAGGTTTAGCTGGCTGTTCAGGTATTGCTGGAGTTGCTGGCTCTACCGGTTGTGCTGGTTGAGTCGGTTCAACCGGTGTTGGAATTGGCATCTCAACTTTGCGGAAGATATGTCTGATATTTCCATTTGAATCTGTCACAGTCTTCACATATTCGTAACCTGGAATTGTTCCCGGTTCTTTAGAACCTGGCTCAGTTGGTTTCAATGGATTTCCACCCTCATCAGTCCAAGTAGTTGTATTTTGCTTACCTGGATTTGGTTGAGGAACAGGTGAAGGTGTTGGAGCTGGTGGTGTTACTTTTTCGTAGATGTGTTCTGTATCACCGTTTGGTAATTTCTTAGTTTCTACGAAGCGGTACTCTGGAATATCTTTCTTATCGACTGTGCCTGGCTCACTTGGATAGTTTGGAATTTCCTTACCTTCTTTGTCTTTAAAGAAAGTTATTACTTTTTCATAGATGTGTTCTGTGTCACCATTTGGTAATTTCTTAGTTTCTACGAAGCGGTATTCTGGAATGTCTTTCTTATCTACTGTACCTGGCTCACTTGGATAGTTTGGAATTTCCTTACCTTCTTTGTCTTTAAAGAAAGTTGTTACTTTTTCGTAGATGTGTTCTGTGTCACCATTTGGTAATTTCTTAGTTTCTACGAAGCGGTATTCTGGAATGTCTTTCTTATCTACTGTACCTGGCTCACTTGGATAGTTTGGAATTTCCTTACCTTCTTTGTCTTTAAAGAAAGTTGTTACTTTTTCGTAGATGTGTTCTGTATCACCGTTTGGTAATTTCTTAGTTTCTACGAAGCGGTACTCTGGAATGTCTTTCTTATCGACTGTGCCTGGCTCACTTGGATAGTTTGGAATTTCCTTACCTTCTTTGTCTTTAAAGAAAGTTGTTACTTTTTCGTAGATGTGTTCTGTGTCACCATTTGGTAATTTCTTCGTTTCTACGAAGCGGTACTCTGGAATATCTTTCTTATCGACTGTTCCTGGTTCACTTGGATAGTTCGGAATTTCCTTACCTTCTTTATCTTTGAAGAAGGTACTTACTTTTTCGTAGATGTGTTTTGTATTTCCTTTTTCATCAATTTCAGTTCTAACAACATTATATCCTGGAATTTGTTCTGAAGGTTTAGTTCCATCTTTAGGTGGAAGTAAATCTGTTTCTTTGCCATCTTTTTCAATAACTACATATCTAGTATCTGGGCGAACAGTTGGAGTATAAGTTTCAGAAACTACTTTGCCATTGACGTCTTTCACTTGAACTGTTACTCCAGAAGTTTTCCCTACGAAATCTTTTTCTGGTGTAAATTCAACGACTCCATCCTTCAGTACATATGTTCCTTCTCCTGGAACTACAACTTCTTTCACTTCTTTACCAGTTTTATCAACTAATGTCAGAGTAGATTTATCAAGCTCAACTTCTTCATTGCCTTTATTAAAGTTTACTGTTGTATTATCCTGATCTGGCGTATCAAATACTACAGGAGATGTTTGAACAGTTCCACGAGCTCCTTCAGTAGCCGATGAAGCACCTGTTGGGGTCACATCTGTTACCGTTGGGGTGTACATTGACTTAGTTGTGATAATTGCTGTAGTCTTATCATCAGAAGTTAAAACCGCTGATTCAACAACTGTCACAGGAGTCGGCGTTCCTACATAAGATGGCACTGGTACAAAGGTTACCTGACCTTTATCGTCTACTGTGTAGGTTCCAACATTCTCTACCACTACTTTACCATCATTATCTGCACCTTCCAATGCATAAGTGCGTGCTGTGATATGACTAGTATCAGAAATAGTATAAGTCAGAGTTTTCCCTTCATCTGTTGATTTTTGGGCATGACCTTGGATGTTTGTCGTTGCAACATCATTTCCTGCAGAGGTTACAGGATTTACTGTTGGAGTATAGGTTGTTTCAGAGGTGATTGTTGCCTGCGACTGATCTGCAGTCTCTAATCTATAAGTAACTTTTACTCCTACACTTGTCTTATTAGCATCACTTGATACATAGCTAGCTACGGGAACAAAGGTTACTTTACCAGTTGTATCAATTGTATAAGTACCAACACCATCTACAGTTTTAGTAGTTGAATCGTTATCCAAAGTATAACTTGGAGTGACGGTAACACCCGTACCAGCTTCTGGAGCTGTGTAAATTGGAGTACCACTTTGAGTTGAACCTTGAGTTCCAGTAGACGTTGCAGGTTCAGCTGAAGCTTTAACAGGCGTGACGCTTGGAGTGTAGGTTGTTGTTGCTTCAGTTCCATTGGTATCAGTAATACTTACTGTTACAGGATGTGCTTTTCCAGTAAATGTAGCAAGAGGAGTAAAGGTAACAGCATTGGCTCCAGTTGCATCTTTAACAAGCTTATAAGTACCCTGATTCGCTACAGTAACGCTACCGTCACCATTAACAGTTCCGTTTTCTGCACCTACTAGCTTCACAGATGTTTTATCTAGTTCGACTGATTTAGACTCACTATTTATAATCGCAGTTCCTTTTGCAAAGTTTACAGTTGTATCATCTGTGTCTGCTGCGTCAAATTTAATAGCAGAGGTTTGAGTTTCGCCTTGAATTCCAGTTGTCTTAGAAGATTCTGCACTTGGTTTCACTCCAACAATCTTAGGAGTATAGGTTGTGGTTACTTCAGTTCCATTAGCATCAGCAATTTTCACGGTTACTGGAGTTACATTTCCTGTATAAGTGGCTACCGGGGTGAATTGAACATAAGACTTACCGTCTTCTTTTACGATAGAGTATGTTCCTTGACCAGCTACCGATACTTTACCTTCACCATCAGCTCCTACTAGAGTCAGAGTAGTTTCATTTAAAGCAACAGATTTTTCAGTTCCATTTACAGTCTCACTTCCTTTGCTAAAGTTCAAGGTATTTACATTTTCATCTTTGGCGTTAAGAACAACTTCAGATTTTTGAACAGCTCCCTGAATCCCTGTAGTTGAAGCTTCGCTAGCAGTTGGGGTAACACCTAGAATGTTTGGTGTGTATTCACCACGTTTATCATTTTCTGGTTGCGTACCATTGTTATCTGAAACAACTACTTGGACAGCTTTTACCGCTCCAACATAAGCTTTATTGGTTGGTGTGAATGTCACAAGACCTGTTGACTTGTCAATACCGAAGGTTCCAATCACATCACCAGCTTTAACATTACCATTATCTGCCGCAGCGTAAGCTGGAGTTGTTGCGCCATCCGCTACTTCTGTACCTGTACTATCAAGAAGTTTATAGCTATCAGCCTTCAATGGGACTGTTTTTCTAGCTCCGTTTACTTCTGCAGAACCTGGGGTAAAGGTTGGTTTACCTGTTTGAATTTCCCCTTGAATATCTGTTGAAGATATCTTAGTTCCTTCTGGTTTCACTCCGATAACTGTTGGTGTGTAATCCGCCTTAGATGTTAATGGGTCAACTCCGTCTACTGTCAAGGTCAAAGTCACCTTGGCTGGATTTGGTGTTCCAACAAATGTTGGATTAGGGGTAAAGGTTACTTCACCTGTATCCTTATCGATAGCATAAGTACCTACAGTAGCTCCTGTATTATCTGTAGCATTTGTTGATTCTAAGCTATAAACTTTTGTACCATTTGTAGTAGAAGAAATCTTTGTTTTCTCTGCGTCATCAAAATTGAAGCTTGGAGTTCCTTTTTGAACTGCTCCTTGAATATCGCTAGTAGTTTCAGGCGTTCCTTCAATACCAGCTTTAACAGTAATGGTGTAGGTTGTAGTCGCTGTGGATGTGTTTACACCATGATCTGTACCAGCAGTCGTAGCCCCAATCTCTGTTCCATCAACCAAGTTTGTATTACTATCTACAGCATTGACAGTAACACGATACACACCAACTTTTGTCAATTTAAGAGATGTTTCAGTTGGATAGTTGTCTGCGTCTCCAGATGTAGTCGATGCAAACACGGTGTTACCATCTGGATCTGTAACAGTAATGCTTGTTACTTTTGTTTTATGACTTTCCTTGAATGTAGCCTCTGCGTTACTTAGAGCCAACTTATTATCTTCAGCATCGCTGACACTCACCCTAGCACCAGTAGCAGCTGCAGGGCGGTCGATTAGGTTAACAGTTGTATTCAAGGTACTCTCGTAAGAATTCGAAGTAGCAGTTGGTTTCGAGTTGATGATCGTAGAAGTGCTGGTGTTTTCAGCCATAACTCCCTTAACAGTTCCAGTATAACCCGAACTAGTTTCAATTTTCCATGTGTCATCACCAGTCTTATGGGCTTTTACTGTAGACTTATCGCTTGCTGACCATTCCTCACTATTTTTATCATACTTAACAGTAATGTACATACCATTACCTGTAGCAGTGTTTGCTGTGTTTTCCTTGTTATAAACTGTCTCAGTTAAATCAACACTGTTAACAGCCGTCACTTTGTCCATATTATTGTATGTTCTGGTATATTCGTACAAGTCAAACTTCATGGAGCCATCTGTTTGAGCACGGGTTGAAACTTCTCGTTTGGTGATTGTGTAATTACCGTTGCCATCATTTAACTCTGTTCGCACCGTTGCATCAGAGTCAGCTAATTCATAACGACCTGATTTAGGGTTTAGATTTGCTGTATATTTCGTACCGTTTGTTGCAGAGTTCAACTCCACCTTGGTTCTCATGAGATTAGCCGTAACATTTTCAGTTTTAGCATATACAGAAATCTTAGAAACTCCAGCTGCTGCCGTCGCTTCAGGTTTTACTGATAGAGAAAATTCATTCCCTACCGTTCCAACTTCAGTTCCAACAGAAACCGCGGTATTCGTTGTTCCCTCCTGTACAATCCACTTGCCAGCCTTATTTTTTAAGATAGTCTTGGAGCCATCTGGTGTTGTAATTTCTGCATAGGTTGCCCCATCTGAAATTTCAACCGGTACGGTGCTGTCATAAGTAGCTATGTTCTTTACCGTTACCTTAGGTGCGATGACAAAGGTCAATTCTCCACGACCTTCTTGTGTATCATAATTCCAACTGTAATTAGTTGCACGGTCTGTAAGGTTATAATCTTTCGCGTAGGCAGTCACATGGTAAACACCTGCCTTTGTTGGTGTTCCAGAGATCAGTCCCTTCCCATCATAGCCAACAGTTTTACCATTTTCAGTAATAGGAGTAGTCCCTGCGTTTGGTTTATAAGTCAAACCTGGGATAGCTGTATCCACCGTTGACCCCTTTGTTGAGATATTTCCTGAAATTCCAGAAGTCCCATTGCCATATGAGTGGCGAATTGAGATATCTGTACCATTAGCCAAAGTATAGGAAACATTTCCACTTGCAGTGGTTACACGGGAACCTGACTCATCCTTGTAATGGATATCTACAGGTGCAATCTCTTCTCCGACCGTTCCTTTATGAACTGTATTATTACTTTCTATGGTTGGTGGTGTAGTATCTTGCCAACCAATCCAACCCCCACGTAAGTTTCGGTAAAATGCACGAACACTTGCATTGGTTTTGGTATTGGTATAAGTCACATAGGTTCGTGTATCGTATACCCCATCTGCAATATTACTTACAACAATCTTGCCCTCAATCGTGTCAGTAGCAGCATTGTATGTTAAGCCACTTGGTAAGTTTTCCGGTGCAACTTTTGAGATAGTCCAACCAGCTTCCTTAGCAGCATCTGTTAGGTCAAAACGTTCCTTGATTTTATCTATATAAACGCGGTCTTGACCTTGCTCATAGGTATAGTGATAAATGTGGGTAGCTAGATACTCAAATCCACCATTCGCTTTATATATATCGTTGTTGCCACCCGAAATCGTCGAACCGTCTATACGTTTTTTACCTTTCCAAAGAACTGCCTCTTCTGCCAAGGCTTCTTCCTGTTCCTTGGTTAAGGGATAATCCATACGTCCTTTATTGTTAACTCCACCACCTGCGTTTCCAGGATTCGTATATGTCCCTGAACGTTGACTAGAATAAACAACTGCTTCTAAAGATGTAATATCCCCAACGATATCATACGTAGAGAGATCTCCATTTTTTGCTGCAGTAGCATTGAACTGATAAATATCTTTACCTGTATGATTCTCTTTTGTTGGAGAGCTAGCTTTAATTGTGTAAGTCCCATCCCCATTTGGATTTGGAGTTGAAATATAGTCGCTGGCTGTTAGCAGCTGACTTCCCTCTTTCATCTCTTGACCATTACGGCTATCACGACTACCTGAGCTTGAGCCTGTTACAAGGTTTACAAGGCTGTTGCGTACACGTTTTGCTTCTTGCACACGTTTTTCAAGTTCAGGGATTGTGATATTTGCATCCACAAGGCTTGATTTGATCAGTTGAAGAGTTGCTTTTGCACTTTCTATCACTACAGAATCTGTAGCCAACTTCTCTGCTTGCGGTAAGTAGCGAGCAAGGTCTTCTTGCACTGTTGCCAACTCTGCATTTGCTGCCTCAACTCGTTTTTCAGCTTCAGTTGCTGTTGGGGTAGCTGTTGTTGCTTCTACCTTATTTTCCACTGCAGCTGGTGTTTCTCCAAGAACTTTAGGCATACTTGCAATGATTGAAGCTTGTGAACGACTGGCTTTAGCGATTTTGTTCACTTCTAATTGACTTGCATTTTCTTTGGCAAGGATTCTTTTCGCTTCTTCCAGTACCTTCTCTGCATTTGCAATAGTAGATACCGGAACTTTAGTACGATTGATCTTGGACAAACGTAATTCCAACTCAGAGACTATATCCTTAAGAACAGCCTTATCTGCAACTGTTTCTGCAGAGGAGCTAGTTGCCACTGCTTCGGTATTCTCAGCGCTAGGTTGAGATGAGGCAGTATCTTCACCACCGTCCCTAGTTAGTACTGGCTCTGCACCATAAGTATTGGGTTTAGATGAGTTAGCATCTTGATTAGCACCCTCATCGCCTATGGTCGGTGTTGGAGTCGTTGTTGAAGATGTTTCATTAACTCCTTCTACTTCCGTTGCTGATACCGCACCAGCTCCAAGGAACATCAAACCAGCTGCAATCGCTACTGATGCCGCCCCAAAACTATACTTACGAATACCATAACGAAGATATCTTTCAGTTCTAAAATCTTGTTGACCTCTCTTCATGAGATTCAACCTCCTTTATGCATGTTTTTTAATATTGAATTGAAATACACAGACAAACAAAAAGCCCCCCCCCCCCTTAAATTTTTTAGTAATATTAAGAGGTTATCATTTTAAAAAGGGTTGCCTAATAATTATCAATATCGTTTAATATTATATCATACGACTATTATTAATTCAAGTTTCATCTCCATATATTTATCGTTTCAATCCAATATTGCCTTCGATACAATAGAACGTGCACAAGTTTTTAAACACTGACATCAATGTACTAGGATATGTAACTCTATTCTGAAAAAACTATTAGTATGAGTCTAGTAAAATACTCAATTTTATAAGAATAGGGAGTAAATATTTTCACGAAAAGCGCATATAATCAAGATTTTAAATACCCAATAGTATGCGATTTTCTAATTTTTAATACTTTGTATTCAGACTAACTCATTCCGTTTTCTTTATAGCTTGTTTCTATCTATTAACAAAAATGCATTGCCATAATCATACCGTAGAAACTTAACTCCTTTTATAAAAGCTGATAATATTTCCTTTCGCTTCCAGAGATTTCTATGAAAAAAAACGCCACATGGGCGTTTTCCTGTTCTTACGGTTTGATACGGTGCAACATACGTGGGAATGGAATGGCTTCACGGATATGTTTTGTTCCTGCTGCGAAGGTTACCATACGCTCGATACCGATACCAAATCCTCCGTGTGGAACTGTACCGTATTTACGAAGGTCAAGGTAGAATTCATACTCTGTACGATCCATACCAAGTTCATCCATCTTAGCAACTAATGCATCGTAGTCTTCCTCACGCATAGAACCACCGATGATTTCTCCGTAACCTTCTGGAGCAAGCAAGTCTGCACAAAGCACGCGCTCTGGATTTCCAGGAACTGGTTTCATATAGAAGGCCTTGATGGCTGCTGGATAGTTCATAACAAAAGTTGGCACACCAAAGTGGTTTGAAATCCAAGTTTCATGTGGTGAACCAAAGTCATCTCCATGCTCAAGATGTTCATAGTCAGCGTCTTCATCATTTTCATGCTCTTGCAAGAGGTCAATAGCTTGATCGTAAGTGATACGTTTGAATGGCTCTGCAATGTAGCGTTTCAAGAGTTCTGTATCACGTTCCAAGGTTTCCAAGGCTTGAGGCGCACGGTCAAGAACACCTTGTAGAAGAGCTTTTACATAAGCTTCTTGCAAGTCAAGCGACTCATCATGTGTCAAGTATGAGTACTCTGCGTCCATCATCCAGAACTCAGTCAAGTGACGGCGCGTTTTTGATTTTTCAGCACGGAATACTGGACCAAAGTCAAAGACACGACCAAGTGCCATAGCACCAGCTTCTAGGTAAAGTTGACCTGATTGGCTCAAGTAGGCTGGCGTTCCGAAGTAGTCAGTTTCAAAGAGTTCTGTTGAATCTTCTGCTGCATTTCCTGAAAGAATTGGGCTGTCAAACTTCATGAAACCGTTCTTGTCAAAGAACTCATAAGTTGCATAGATAATAGCGTTACGGATTTGCATCACAGCCACTTGCTTACGAGAGCGTAGCCACAAGTGACGGTTGTCCATCAAGAAGTCTGTTCCGTGTTCTTTTGGTGTGATTGGGTAGTCTTGAGATTCACCGATCACTTCGATGTCTGTAATGTCCAACTCATAACCAAATTTAGAACGTTCGTCCTCTTTGACAATACCTGTCACATAAACAGAAGTTTCTTGGCTCAAGCGTTTGATGACATCAAACTTCTCAAGTCCCACTTCTTCACCATATTTTTCTACAAAGTTTGGTTTAAAGGCTACACCTTGAAAGAAGGCTGTTCCATCACGTAATTGCAAGAAGGCGATTTTCCCTTTTCCTGATTTGTTGGCAACCCAAGCGCCAATCGTCACTTCCTGACCAACATAGTCTTTTACATCAATAATCGTTACACGTTTTGTCATTGTTTTTCCTTTTTCTTTTTTATTCTTTATGGCAAACCACTTCTATATTGTTCCCATCTGGGTCAATCATAAAAGCAGCGTAGTAAATCGGTTGCTCACTGCGATAACCAGGAGCTCCATTGTCTCGCCCACCTGCCTCTAAACCAGCCTCATAACAAGCCTGAACCTTTTCCTTATTTTCTGCTAAGAAAGCAAAGTGAATAGGATCTTGTGTACCCTGAGTCAGCCAAAAATCTCCACCAGGATGAGGGCTGTTTGGGTCAAGAAAACTGATTAGAGAAGTAGTCTTAAAAGCCAATTTATAGCCCAAAGGAGCGAGAAAACTCCTATAAAATCCTTCTGAAATTTGTAAATCCTTTACCTTAATTTCAAAATGATCAATCATTCTCACTACCCATAAATGCTTTCAAGCGTTTAACTGCTTCTTTAAGCGTGTCTAGGTCTGTCGCATAACTGAGGCGCACATTTTCTGGTGCTCCGAATCCTGCTCCTGTAATCAAGGCTAGACCAACTTCTTCAAGAATAGCCGTCGTAAATGCTGTTACATCGCTATAACCTTTCATCTCCATAGCTTTTTTGACATTTGGAAAGAGATAGAAAGCTCCTTGTGGTTTGACAACTTCAAAACCAGGGACTTCACACAAGAGTGGATAGATGGTATTGAGACGTTCTTCAAATGCTTGACGCATAACTTCCACAGAATCTTGCGGTCCAGTTAGGGCTTCGATGGTTGCATATTGTGAAACAGCAGTTAGGTTAGAAGTTGTTTGACCTGTCAATTTGCTCATAGCAGCAATGATTTCTGGATCACCCACTGCATAACCTACCCGCCAACCCGTCATGGCATAGGCCTTAGATACACCGTTAATGACAATGGTTTGCTTACGAATGGCTTCTGATAGACTAGATATTGGTACGAACTCATTCCCGTTATAGACCAAACGACCATAAATATCATCTGCTAGGATGAGAATGTCATGCTCAACTGCCCAATTTCCGATAGCTAGTAATTCTTCACGAGTATAAATCATACCAGTCGGATTAGATGGTGAATTGAGAACCAAAACCTTGGTCTTATCAGTGCGAACTGCTTCTAACTGCTCTACAGTTACCTTAAAGTGGTTGTCTTCCTTAGCAGGAACAAAGACGGGAACGCCTTCTGCCATCTTGACCTGATCTCCATAGCTAACCCAATATGGGGTTGGGATGATGACTTCATCACCTGGATTGACCACAGCCATAAAGAAAGTATAGAGTGAGAACTTAGCACCGGTAGCAAATGTGACTTCGTTGGCCGCTACGGAATAACCATAATAACGCTCAAAATAGGTATTGACTGCTGCTTTTAACTCAGGCAAACCTGAAGCTACTGTATAGAAGGAAGCCTGTCCTTCTCGAATAGCTTTAACTGCTGCATCTTGAATATTTTCAGGAGTGTGAAAATCTGGTTGCCCCAAGGTCAAGAAAAGGACATCCTTACCTCGAGCTTTTAATTTTTTTGCTCTCGCATCACTAGCTAGAGTGACACTTTCTTCCATTTCTAAAACACGGTTGGATAGTTTCATAGGCCCTCCTTATCGACCAATGCTCCTGTTTCAAAATCTACTAGATAAAAATCAGAGCCTGACTTGACTTCCCAGATTGGCTTGTCTTGATAACGGCCAAAGGTAATCTTGTCAATTTCGCCAGCTCCTTTTTCCTTAGAAACAGCTTCTGCTTTTTCTCGTGAAACACCCTGATTTAGCTGATAAACGTAAATCTTATGGTCATCTTTTCCAATCAGGACAGCAAGTGCTTCTTGTTTTTTATTACGACCAAGAACGCTATAATAAGATTCTAAGCCATTGTATAAGTCAACCTGATCAGCCTGCTCTAATCCTGCATACTGCTGAGCTAATTTTTCTCCTTCACTTTTAGCAGTTTGATAAGGTTTCATACTCAGAAACACTAGATACAGAAAGGAAGCACTGATAACCACAAACAAAATCGTCATCCCTAGACCATACTGCCACAGTAGATTATTTTTTGCTTTGTTTTGTCTTTTTTTCACTCGTCTATTTTACCATCTATTAAGCTTTATTACAAGTGAATGCAAGAATACTCTGCGAAAATCAAATTCAAACCACGTCAGCGTCGCCTTACCGTACTCAAGTACAGCTTACGGCTAGCTTCCTAGTTTGCTCTTTGATTTTCATTGAGTATAAGCAACCAATTCTATTTCTTCCTTCAAAGCAAACCGATTTTTCTTGATTAAAACCGAGCAAGAAAAGTAAAGACAGCTCCAAAATCAACCTATTAAAAAACCTGAGCTTGACACTCAAGTTTTCAGAAGTTCCTTTAATCTATGGAATCATTTTATCATCCATTCTTTTAGCCAATTTTCCTAAAAAGATAGCCAGTAGAAGGCTAATCATGACTAAAAAGAATCCTAGATAAAGAAATGTTACTATAAAGCCTAAATGGTCAATCAACCAGCCTGTCAGTGGGAAGAAGACAATCATACTCAGGCTAAACATCATAGAGTAGACACTCAGCATGGTTGCCCTTACTTCACTTGGAAGGCGCTCTTGCAAATCATTGTCAAAAATCGGCTGAAAAAGAGCATATAGAGCATTACTAATCAAATAGACCAAAATATAGATGAGAGGTGTTCCAAAGTAGGACAACATATAGGTGACGCCAGTCAGCAGCACGAGGATAGGGAAAAGCTTCAAGGCAGCATATTTCTTTCCAATCTTACTCGCTAGATAGACTGCGACGATATTCAAGAGACTACCAAGTAGCATAACTGCTGAAATTTGCCAACTACTTAAATCTGGTAACTGATTTTGATAGTAAAAATAAAACATGCACATGAGTACTCCGACAATCTGAGATAAAATCATCCAGTTGAACAGTATGGGATTTCGCTCCAACTCATCCTTAACAGTCCAAATAATCTGTTTCATGGTCACACTATCAGCTTTTTCTAGCTTGACACTAGGTTCTTTCAGCATCCAAATCAGGAAAAGAACTATGATAGAAGTGGCAATCATGATATAGTAGGTCAGGTGCAATTGACCATGGACAAAAAATCCCGCCAACACTGTCCCCAAAGACCGAGTTCCTTCCGACACCCCTGATAGGAAGCTTGAAATGGATAGATAACGCTCCCTTAGTCCAGCCTCTACAGCCGAGTCATAGACCATTGCTGCGCTTGTGCCTGAATCAAAATTATAAGACAAGGCACTTACCGCCATAGCTAGTGCATAAATCCAAAAATTTCCCTGCCCAGCCAACATAAGAATAGAAGACACAATCCCTGCTATTCGACTTAAATAAAGGTTGGTCTTATAGGAATAGCGGTCAGCTAACATTCCAGATGGAATTTCACAGAGAAGACTGGTCGCATGAAAGATACTCTCCAGAAGTCCAATCTGCCAAAGAGACATGCCGTTTTGACTGAGAAAGAGAATCCAAAAACTGGTAATCCCTAAAAATGCAAAAAACTCAACTCCGGCCATCAGGCCAATATTTTTCCGATAATTTCTTATTAACATCTTTTCTCCTTAACAAGTGTATTCATGTTTCTTTTGTCTGTCACTTGTTAATCTGTGCCTTACATGATCTCCACCCCTTTTAGAAGCATTCTTGAAATGCCATTATTGTTCCTTTAATGATTTATGAAATGATACCGGAAAATAGCCCTTCTACGATTTCTATTACGAGTTTTATTGTTTATTTTAGCACTTATATCATCATAATACAAGAGAATATTGGAATACTCTTCGAAAATCAAATGTATTCCAATCGCAAGTGATTAGATATTCTACAATTTTATAGTTTTACTTATCTTTGAGCAAATTTCTTGCAAGTCCTTTTGTTTTGTTGTAATATATTTCATAACAACGAGAGACTTCTCGGAAATTTAAGAAAAAGGAGACACATCATGTCTAAAAAAGTATTATTTATCGTCGGATCACTACGTCAAGGTTCTTTCAACCACCAAATAGCTCTCGAAGCTGAGAAAGTACTTGCTGGTAAAGCAGAAGTTAGCTACCTTGATTATTCAGCCCTTCCTCTCTTCAGCCAAGATTTGGAAGTTCCAACACATCCAGCTGTAGCTGCTGCTCGTGAAGAGGTTCTCGCTGCGGATGCCATCTGGATCTTCTCTCCAGTTTACAACTTCTCTATCCCTGGTACAGTGAAAAACTTGCTTGACTGGCTATCTCGTGCCCTTGACTTGTCTGATACACGTGGCGCTTCTGCCCTTCAAGACAAGTTTGTCACAGTATCATCTGTAGCCAATGCAGGTCACGATCAACTTTTCGCTATCTACAAGGACCTCTTGCCATTTATCCGTACACAAGTCGTTGGTGATTTCACTGCTGCACGTGTTAATGACTCTGCTTGGGCAGACGGAAAATTGGTTCTTGAAGAAACAGTCCTAAACTCACTTGAAAAACAAGCTCAAGACTTGGTCAATGCTATCAAGTAACTAAACTAACATAATAAAAGCGAACAAAACTGCTTTTCTGACACTCAGAAGGCTAGCTTGTTCGCTTTTTTCTCATTTATAAACTAAAATAGCTGATGATACATATTGTCAAATACAAAATATCTTTTTATACATCCTTAACAAAAACCAATTCCTGTGGTTGGGACAGGTCTTCTCGATAGTTAAATCCTGCAAATCTTAAGCGACGAGCTTCTTCCACCGTTTGTACTTGATTTTCTATCAGGGCTGTCAGGAAGGCACCACGCGCTTTCTTGGAAATAGTTGAATGAATCTTCAACTGACCACCCTTGTCCTCCATGAATTTGAAGGTCACCATCTTTTCTCTGATTTCCTTAGAAAATACAGTCTCAAACTCGGATGACAAGAGAGAGAAAATTAGGTCTTCCTTCTTCACAGCCTCATCACAGGCTAACTTCCAATGGCTCTTCAAAGTCTTACCAGCAACTTTTAATTTCATCAAAAAGTCCAAACGGTGAGGGGCCATAGGTGACAAGGCTGGAACAACACCGTAGAAAGCCGATGTAATGAAGACATGATTTTCAAGATAAGCTTGTTCCACCTCAGTCAGTTTGTCTCTCTTAATGTGACGGTACATAAGCCCATCAAAAAGTTTCAAGGCTGGGTAGTGTTGAGCAGTTTGGTTTTTCAAAGCCTGGATATTTTGAAATTCTTCCGCCGCCTTTTCAGCTGATACCTTATAAAAACTCTCCAATTGACTAGCAGAATAGAGAGCCAAGGCATCCAGCACGGCCTGACTTTCTGGTCTTAAAGGAGTTGCCTCGATACTTGGCAAGTCTGTGTTCATTTCTTTTGCTGTTGGGATTAAAATTTTCATATTGATAGTGTAGCATATTTTTTAACCACAACCAAGAAATTCATCTGAAAAACCTCGGTTTGACCGAGGCTTCTCTATTTATTTTGGCCATCCTAACCAGATAGATACGAGAACAAGGGCTGTGCCAGCCAAGCTTGTTAAGATAGATAAGAATTTATCTTTTTTCTCCTTGAACTGAGAAAAACCGAGCTTCAAAGCGAACAATCCAAGTAGCATTGAAGCAACCATCACATAAAAACCCATTTCTTTGTCCTCCATTAGGCTTAATTTACCTTATTATAACATATATTTCTTAAATAAACCTTTTTTACTGTACTTTAAAGGTCTTGAGATAATTGTCTTTTCCTACTTGACCTTCGAAGGTTTTACCATTTTCAAGGTAAGGAAGGTCATCTGATACTGAGGCCTTAACCTTGTATATCTTGCCATCAACTTTAAAGAAGTAGACGGTGTCGCCCTTGATAACAGCTGATTTGAGGTCTGCCACTACACCCTTAATGCTTTCTGTTGTTGCATTGTCAATTTCAAGGTCGTTTTTATTGGCGTACTTGCTGAGAAGTTCTTCTACTGTCGTAGCTACGATGACATTCTGGTACTCGACTGCGTCTACCAAAGCATACTCTTTGACCAAGCCAGCATTGTCCTTCAAGCCCATGATGTAGAGAGGCTTGTCATTAAGGTTGATGAGGATTGGGAAGGTTGCCTTGTAGGATTTCTCCTGAACAGCACCTTCGGCTGATTCACGGGCTGATTCTTCGGTCGCAGAAGCCAAGCTGTACTTAGTGATTTCTCCTGTTCGCATATTTTCTAAGATGAAACCAAGATTACTTTCATCTGCATTGGCCGATGTCACACCTGTGTAGAGGTAGATGTCATTGCCGATAGACAAGTAATTATAGCCCTTGGTAGTCTGGGTCACGTTTTTCTTGGAAATCATGGCATTCCAGAAACCGTCCTTGTACTTGCCGTTGTAGTTGATTTGCTCAATAGTTTCCTCAGCTGGATAGACCCTGTCCACCCATTCTGGAACATCTGCCAAGCTGTATTCCTTGGTTTCTCCATTTGTAGCATCCAAGATAATGACTGAAGCAGGACGAGGAACCGCAAGTCCAAATTGCTTTTGGTAAACCGTTGCTACATAGAAAGGATTGCCCTCATCGTCCACCTCAAAAGATGGAGTTTTAAAGATTTTGGTCGGGTACTTCAAGCGCAGGTGACGTTTGACATCACGGTTAAAATACTCCGAGTCTGAATACTTGATTGGTGTCTTCAAGTCCACCAAATCCGCATTTCCAGTTACCATGTCCACCTTGATATACTCACCGATTCCCTTAGCTTGATTGTTAAACCACTTGATAGGGTCTGCGTATTCTAGTGGCGTCACTCGATAAGGTTTCCCATCAATTGTCAATTGGGTATAGGTATCTGCCGCTACGTACTGCGACACCTTATCTGTTAGGGAACCCAAGTAGCGGTCACCAATTTTTTCAGCAGTACTTCTATCTAAGATAGGAACCTTACTGGTGTCACTCTTAGGAAATTCAGTAAAGTCTTTTTCCGTAACCGTGACTACATTGGCATAATTTTTAGCCTGAAACATGCTGGAAGTTACCAAGGAAACCAAAGCTGCCAAGAGAAGAATTCCTCCAATCGAAGCTAACAGAATTTTCCCTAACCGATTGATTTTGAAACCCTCAAGATTTAAGGCAGCTTCCGCCTTACCGTGGCGCACATGAACCGTTTTGACAAGGTTTATCCCCTTGCCAAAGCCAAATAAGATTGCCACAACTAACAAATGCCCACAGAGGAAGAAGAGAAATTCCCAGCTGGTCAGGTTAAGGGGCGGTAAAAAGATATACCAGGTCGTTGCGATAAAAATAAGTTCAAAGACTATTCGTTTCATTTGCTTTCCTCCTAAATGATTCGTCCTTCCAAGTGATCCAGCTCATGCTGGCAAATCTGAGCTGGGAAGCCTGTCAAGGTAATGGTCTGTTCCTGCCACTTGCTGTCACGATAGGCAAGCCTTATGGTTTCATAACGCTTAGTTGATCTCACACCTACCAAGGACAAACAGCCTTCTTCTGCCTCATAGGATCCTTCAAAGGACAGAAGCACTGGGTTAAACATGACCACGGGAACCAAGCCAAGATTAAAGATAATCACGCGCTTTTGCACCCCAATCATATTGGCAGCTAGACCAATGCAGGTCTCACGATTTGCTAAGAGTGTATCCTGCAAATCTCTGGCAAGATAAAGGTCTTCCTGACTTGCCGGCTGAGATACCTGAGATAAAAACAAAATATCTTTTACAATTTTCTTTTCCACTTCCTCACACTCCTCTTACTTTTTACTATATTATAGCAATTATAGCACAAAAGCCGATAACTGCAAGCTCTTTCCCTCAACTGTAGCAAAAAGCCATCCGAAGATGACTTTTTTTAAATCGCATTCTTATCAAAACCAAGTTTGCGTTGAATAAACTTAACGATTTCGACGATGATAATCATTGAGAAGCTTCCGCCCATAACGATTCCCCATTGTGACAAGTCTAGTTTAGTTACATGGAAGATTCCTTCAAGCGGTTCTACAACAATTGTTGCCATGAGAAGGATGAAGGATACCAAGATAGACCAGTTGAAGGTCTTAGACTTGAATGGGCCAACTGTCAAGATGGATTGATAAACAGATTTCACATTGTAGGCATGGAAGAGCTGAATCAAACCAAGTGTTGCAAAGGCCATAGTAAGGGCATCTGCGTGAATGGCATGATTGTCACCCACGTGAACTGGGTAAGCAATCGCAAGTCCATAAACACTCATAACAATAGCTGCTTGAAGTACACCTTGATAGATGATAGAACTCAAAACACCACCTGAGAAGAAGCTTGCCTTGCGTCCACGTGGTTTATGGTTCATGACACCAGGCTCAGCTGGCTCAACACCTAGAGCGATAGCTGGGAAGGTATCCGTTACCAAGTTGATCCACAAGAGATGAACTGGCTGCAAGACATCCCAACCAAACAAGGTTGATAGGAAGATGGTTAATACTTCAGCAGTATTGGCAGAAAGTAGGTACTGAATAGTCTTTTGAATATTTGAGAAGACCTTACGTCCTTCTTCAACTGCAACGATGATAGTCGCAAAGTTGTCGTCAGCAAGAATCATGTCTGAAGCCCCTTTAGAAACCTCTGTACCAGTGATTCCCATACCGATACCGATGTCTGCTGTTTTCAGGGCTGGCGCATCATTGACACCGTCACCTGTCATGGCAACGACTTTACCTTGTTTTTGCCAAGCCTTCACGATACGAACTTTGTGCTCTGGAGACACACGGGCATAAACAGAGTATTGACCAACTACTTTTTCAAAGTCTTCATCTGACAATTCATTGAGTTCAGCACCAGTTAAAACGTGAACTTCTGTATCGTTTGCGTCAATGATTCCCAAACGTTTGGCAATAGCTTCTGCAGTATCTTGATGGTCACCTGTAATCATGATTGGACGGATTCCAGCTTCCTTAGCCACATGAACAGCCTCAGCAGCTTCCGGACGTTCAGGATCAATCATTCCAATCAAACCAGTAAAGATTAAATCATTTTCAAGTTCTTCAGAAGTGAGATTTTCTGGAATGCTGTCAATAATCTTATAAGCACCTGCAAGGACACGCAAGGCTTGGTGAGCCATTTCAGAGTTGTTTGTGTGAATGAGGTTTGTAACCTTCTCGTCAATCGGAGCAATATCCCCAGCCTTATCACGAAGAACACAACGTTTCAAAAGTTGGTCTGGCGCACCTTTAACAGCTACGAGGAAGCGTCCATCTGCAAGTGGATGAACTGTTGACATGAGCTTACGTTCAGAGTCAAATGGCAACTCAGCCACACGAGGATATTTCTCTAAGAAACCTTTAACATCGTAGCCCTTGTCCAAGGCATATTGGATAAAGGCTGTTTCGGTTGGGTCACCAATCAGGTTGCCTTCCACATCGATTTTCGTATCATTAGCCAAGACAACTGAACGTAGAAGGGGCATTTCAAGACCCAGTTCAATGTCATCAGCTGAGTCATGTAGAACCGCATCGTAAAAGACTTTTTCGACTGTCATCTTGTTCATAGTCAGCGTACCAGTCTTATCAGAAGCAATGATTTCAGTTGAACCAAGTGTTTCTACTGCCGGCAACTTACGAACGATAGAGTTTCGTTTGGCCAACACTTGAGTACCAAGAGCAAGAACGATAGTTACGATAGCTGGAAGCCCTTCTGGAATGGCTGCAACGGCAAGCGCAACAGAGGTCATCAACTCACCAAGTGGATTTTTGCCTTGAATGAAAACACCGACTACAAAAGTAACAAGGGCAATGACCAAGATAGCATAGGTCAAGACCTTAGAAAGGTTGTTCAAGTTTTGTTTGAGTGGTGTATCCGTCTCATCCGCATCTTGAAGCATGCCAGCAATATGACCAACTTCCGTGTACATACCTGTATTGACAACAACACCAAGACCACGACCATAAGTCACATTTGAGTTTTGGAAGGCCATATTGACACGGTCACCAATACCAGCATCTGAAGCCAATTCTACTGATAAGTCTTTTTCGACTGGAACAGACTCACCTGTAAGAGCTGCTTCTTCAATTTTAAGAGAGTTGGCTTCTAGTAAACGTAAGTCTGCTGGTACAACATCACCTGCTTCAAGGGCAACGATATCGCCTGGTACCAATTCTTTAGAATCAATCTCCGCCATATGCCCATCGCGAAGAACGCGGGCAGCTGGACTAGACATGGATTTGAGGGCTTCGATAGCTTCTTCTGCTTTCCCTTCTTGGTAAACACCAAAGGCAGCGTTGATGATTACCACGGCTAAGATGATAATGGCATCTGCGATATCTTCCCCACCAGAAGTCACGACTGACAAGATTGCTGCTGCAACTAGGATAATAATCATCAAATCCTTAAATTGCTCGATGAATTTGACCAGGATTGATCGTTTCTCGCCTTCTTCGAGTTCATTGTGGCCAAATTCGGCAAGGCGCTTTTCCGCCTCACTTGATGACAAACCTTGCTCGGTCGCATCCACAGCCTGCAAGACCTCTTCAGGACTCTGAGTATAAAACGCTTGGCGTTTTTGTTCTTTTGACATGTGTCTCCTCCTTGACATTGTGTGCAAAACAGACTCTCTTTCTGTCATATCTTTTCACGACAAACAAAAAGAGACCTGTTAATCATAACAAGTCTCGCTGTTTAAGATAGTGCCGGAAAGCATACTTTTCAGTATAAAATTCGGAATGACGACACTATCACAGGTTTCTGCCAGCTACTCCCTTGAGTAGTACTATTATACCAAATTTTGAAAAATTTTCAAAGAGTAAAGATTCTATAAAATTCTATCCTTATCAAAAGTACGTTCACTGATAATATATCTAGGACGACGTTTCGTTTCTAGGTAAATCTTTCCAATATACTCACCAATTACTCCCAAACTAATCAATTGTACTCCACCAAGTAGGCTAACTATTGCATAGGTGCTTGCCCAGCCTGCCACAACCGTACCAGCAAACTTACTCCATAAAACCCAAATAATCAACAGAAAGCTAAAGAGTGATGTCAAGACCCCAAGACTTGTAATCAAACGAATCGGTTTGATTGATAAACTGGTAATACCATCCATAGCCAAACCAAGCATTTTAGATAGTGGATAGTGGCTCTCACCAGCAATTCGTTCATGGCGCTTATATGAAACGTAAGAATATTTAAAACCAACTAAAGGCATTAAACCACGAAGAAAAAGATTAACTTCTTGGAACCTCTCTAACTCCTGCAAAAATCTTTTTGATACCAATCTATAGTCGGCATGATTGAAAACAACTTCTGCTCCAAATAGGCGTAACACCTTATAAAACCCTTCGGCTGTAATTCGTTTAAAGGCAGAGTCCGTATCACGGTTATCACGTACACCATAGACAATTTCAGAACCACTTTTATACTCAGAAATCATCTTATCCATGCAGTTAATATCATCTTGTCCATCGGCATCAATGGTAATGATAATATCAGCAAACTGAATAGCCTCATACATCCCTGCAAGAACGCTACTCTGATGCCCCCTATTACGACTTTGTGACACGCCAACTACAGAAGGGATGGTTTTAGCATAACTTTCTATCAGTTCCCAAGTCTGATCCTTACTACCATTATTTACATACATGATTTTACTATGGGGATGTATTTCTTCTTTCTTTACTAATTGTTCAATTTTTTCAACAAACATTGGATTAGTATACGGTAAGACTTGCTCTTCATTATAACATGGAATAACTATATATAAAATTGGCTTTTTCCTGCTCATGCTATTCTCCTCCTTTTCTATAAATCATAGCTGTATCAATCTGTTTTTCTAAGTGATAATTTACTTTAATATAATCCTTAATAAAAGAGTCAGTCCTCTTACCATAATCCCATTCAGTATCAAATACAATATAGATAGGAGGATTTTCTTGTATAGATTTTTTAAACTCATCAATAATAACTCGATCATCTGTCACAGCTGGGATGAAGAAAAATTTTGTACTAGCTAGCCGTTCACTATACAAATAAATTGTTCCATTTTGACGGTGTGTATAAATTCGGTCATCCATCGACGTATTTTTCTCTATATAGCTAGCAACGCGTTGCTGTTTCTCAGATCTATTCAGATATCTTGTATTCATACTTTTCATGATGGATTTTACATCATTCTGGTATACAATAATAAATCCTAAGAATAAGACAAAAAATACTTGAAAAGACATTTTCTTGGATATGCTATGAAATAAATAGGAAATATATGGAATCAAAATCGGGAGCATTACTAAAATGTAATGACCATAGCTTCTTTTTGAGATAAGAGCCAGAAGTAAACAAACAATAAAAACAAAATGATAGAAGATTGATTTTATTCCAAATTTCTTCCACAGTGGTATCAAGGAAAATAACATCAATAAATTAAGACTTAAGAGATTTGTTTGAGAAATGTACCATCTGATAATCTCATACATCGAAACGTTATTAGACTCTGTAGTATAAATAAAATTAATTCCAATCGACTGGTATACCATTTCAATAAAGATGCCCTTTGATAACAGATATAAGCACAAAGGGATAGTTGGTATTAATATTCCAACGAAAAATAATCCTATCAAAGAAAACAAGTCCCTGTATGCTTTCTTAAGTATGAAATCAATCAATACATAAATACAAAATACAAGCCAAATCCCTATCATATTTGCTTTCGTAAAAAATACAATAGAGAAAAATGCACCTGATGCTATGATATCATTTTTGCTGAAATCATTTTGTATAAACAGTTTTAAAAAAATGTATAATGAATAAGCCAAAAAAGGTAAAATAAAACCTTCTAAACTCCAACCGCCATCAAAAAAATACTCATAAATTATAAAGATAATTGCTAAAGTTAAAATTGTTTGCTTATTTCCAGTAAATAACCTTGAAATCTTATAGCTAGCTATAAAGAATAGAAATGTGCAAAATAGGTATAAAAATTTAATTCCTAACGCACCACCAATAAGATATCCTAGGTAATTCAGTAAAAAAACGACTGGCCCCTTATGATCAAATAGGTTTGCATACATCAATTCTCCTCGATTCATTGCATACCCAAAATATTCAAAAATACTAGCATCTGAAAACGGTATCCCTTGTTTGACATTTGTTACCATCGAGAACCAGACTAAAACAGTAAAGAGCAAAGAAATACTCATCGCTAAAATACTCATTTTTTTCAATTTTATTCACCTCAACTTTTCACTTTATCAGTCTATCATATTTCCTAAAAAAAAAAGTATTTTCTGCTTTGTATTTTCTTAATTTTATCCATCCTATTTGAATTTTCCCTTGAAAACCAGTATAATGGTAGAATGCTATATGACTAGAAAGGAAGTTGAATGAAGCAATCTATCTCAAATCTCAAGTTAGCTGAGCGTGGAGCCATTATCAGCATTTCAACCTATTTAATCTTGTCTGCAGCCAAATTAGCAACTGGTCACCTCCTTCATTCATCCAGTTTGGTGGCCGATGGTTTTAATAACATCTCGGACATCATTGGAAATGTGGCCCTCTTGATTGGCATTCGGATGGCGCGCCAGCCTGCAGACCGGGACCACCGTTTTGGTCATTGGAAGATTGAAGATTTGGCTAGCTTAATCACTTCCATCATCATGTTTTATGTTGGCTTTGATGTGCTGAGGGATACCATTCAAAAGATTCTCAGTCGGGAAGAAACGGTCATTGATCCTCTGGGTGCAACTCTAGGAATTATGTCTGCAGCGATTATGTTTGTGGTGTATCTCTACAACACTCGCCTCAGTAAGAAATCCAACTCCAAGGCACTAAAGGCTGCCGCCAAGGACAATCTTTCTGATGCTGTTACCTCACTTGGTACGACTATTGCCATCCTAGCTAGCAGTTTCAATTATCCGATTGTAGATAAACTGGTTGCTATCATCATCACTTTCTTTATCTTGAAGACCGCCTATGATATCTTTATCGAGTCTTCCTTTAGTCTTTCAGATGGCTTTGACGATCGTCTGCTTGAGGACTATCAAAAGGCCATTATGGAAATTCCCAAGATCAGCAAGGTTAAGTCGCAAAGAGGTCGCACCTACGGTAGCAACATTTACCTTGATATTACGCTAGAAATGAATCCTGACTTATCTGTTTTTGAGAGTCATGAAATCGCGGATCAGGTCGAGTCTATGCTGGAGGAGCGTTTTGGCGTCTTTGACACCGATGTCCATATCGAGCCAGCACCTATCCCTGAGGATGAAATTTTAGACAATGTCTATAAAAAATTGCTTATGCGTGAACAATTGATTGATCAAGGAAATCAACTGGAAGAACTCTTGGCTGACGATTTTGTCTATATTCGTCAGGATGGAGAGCAGATGGATAAAGAGGCTTATAAAGCCGAAAAAGACTTGAATGCTGCTATCAAGGACATCCAAATCACTTCCATCAGTCAGAAAACAAAACTCATCTGCTATGAGTTAGATGGTATCGTTCATACCAGTATCTGGCGACGCCACGAAACTTGGCAAAATATCTTTCATCAAGAAACCAAAAAAGAATAGAGAAATCCCGTCCATGAGACGGGATTTTTCTATTCTTCTAGCTATCAAATTCACTTAGATACTCATAGCGTTCGTATTTTTCAAGGAGTGCTTCGTTTTTCTCATCCAGTTCTTTTTGGAGAGTAGCCAGTTTGCCAAAGTCGGAACCATTGGCCTGCATTTCCTCTTCAATAGCAGCAATACGATTTTCCAAGTTTTCAATATCGTCTTCAATGCTTGCCCACTCCTGCTTTTCTTGGTAGGTCATGCGTTTCTTCTCTTCTCGAACCTTGACCACTTTTTCCTTTTCAGCTTTTTGCACTTGATTGGCCATCTCTGTTTCAAAGGATTTTTCATCAAGATAGTCGGTGTAATGACCAAAGAAAGGACGAATCTTGCCATCTTCAAAAGCGAGAATCTTGTTCGCTACCTTATCCAAGAAATAGCGGTCATGGCTAACTGTCAAGACAGGACCTGCAAAGCCTTGTAAGAAATTCTCCAAAACTGTCAAGGTTGCAATGTCTAGGTCATTTGTCGGTTCATCCAAGAGAAGAACATTTGGTTTTTCCAAGAGCAGTTTGAGGAGATAAAGACGTTTTTTCTCGCCACCTGACAATTTCTCAATCAAGGTTCCATGCGTCGAACGTGGGAAAAGGAACTGCTCCAGCAACTCTGCAATCGAAGTCGTAGAACCACCGCTGGTCTTGACCTCTTCTGCCACTTCCTGCAGGTAATTGATAACTCGCTTGCTTTCATCCAAGCCCTCAATTTGCTGAGAGAAATAGGCAATGCGAACTGTTTCCCCAATCACAACTTGACCTGCTGTCGGCTCAAGACTGCCTGCAATCAGGTTGAGCAGGGTTGATTTTCCAACACCGTTATCCCCAACGATTCCGATGCGGTCTTTGGCCTGAACTAAGAGATTAAAATCTTGCAAAATAGGCTTGTTTTCATAGGCAAAGGAAACATCCTGAAACTCGATGACTTTCTTCCCAATCCGACTGGTTTCAAAGTTCATGGTCAAATCTGTTTCAGCAACGCCACCTGAAACTTCTTTCTTCAAATCGTAGAAACGATTGATACGAGCCTGCTGCTTGGTTGCACGCGCCTGCGGTTGTCTGCGCATCCAGGCCAATTCTTGCTTATAAAGTTGCTCTTTTTTGTGAAGAAGAGCCGCGTCGCGCTCGTCCTGTTCCGCCTTAAGGCGAACATAATCCTGATAATTACCCTGATACTCCGTCAATCCTGCTCGGTCCAACTCGAAAATACGTGTTGATAAAGCGTCTAGGAAATAACGATCATGGGTAATAAAAAGGACGGTCTTCTTGGAATTTTTCAAAAAGAGGGTCAGCCACTCAATAGTCGCAATATCCAGATGGTTGGTCGGCTCATCTAAAAGCAAAAGGTCGTGATTACCAAGTAAAACTTGCGCCAACTGGACCCGTCTTCTTAGACCACCTGACAATTCTCCAACTGGAGTAGATAAGTTCTGAATACCCAGCTTGCTAAGGACAGTCTTGACCTGACTCTCAATTTCCCAAGCTTGGAGAGAGTCCATTTCTGCCATGACCCGTTCCAAACGCGCCTGCTTGTCCTCACTATAGTTGAGCATGAGGAGTTCATACTCACGAATAAGCTGGATTTCCTTTAGGTCGCTGGAGAGGACCGTATCCAAAACTGTCTTGTTATCATCAAAATCAGGATCTTGAGTCAAGTAACCAATCTGGTAGTCATTCTTAGCTGAAAAGGGACTGACATCCCCATCAAAGCCAGAAACACCAGAAAGAACATCTAAAAGGGTGGTCTTGCCAGTCCCATTGACACCGATTAGACCAATTCTATCCAAGTCATGGATGATAAAGGAAATATCCTTAAAAACGGTCTTATCACCGACGGATTTACTTAGTTTTTCAACGATAAAATCACTCATTTTTTCTCCCTCAGGTAAGCATGGATGGCTTGACGGTCATTTTCCAATTCTCCATCGACAATGGCATATTCAATCTCTGTTAAAATCTCTCCCAAGTCTGGGCCCGGCTGATAGCCATATTCCTTGATCAAAATACCACCGTTGATTTGGATTTCTTTCTTGTCATGAATGGTCAAACTCTGATAGATTTCTGTGATGGCTTGTGGGTTAACTTCTTTTCCTTGAGCCTGACGAAGATTTTCAGCCTGTAAAAGCAAATCCAAGTCAAAGCGATAACAATCTCGCTTGCTCAATTCTCCCTTTTCACGCAATGCAAAAATAGTCAGCAAATCCTGAACGTGCTTGGCAAACTGGCGTGAGGTCTTCCAAGCCTTCAAAAATGGCTGCGCATTTTCAATCTCCAAAGCCCACAGTAGAGCTGCCCAGGCTTGTTCAGAGGATTCAAAAGTAAAATCAGTCTCCAAATCAAACAGTCTGTTAAGCTTGTCCTGACTAGCTGCCATATCAGGGAGATAATCATAAGCTTGACTCTCAATCATGGAAGTCAAGCCCCTTCTCCAAAATGGAGCCAGCAAGAGTTTATCAAACTCAACAAAAGTACGCTCTACAGAAATTTTCTCCAAAAGGGGCGTCAAAGTCTTCATAGCTTTAAATGTTTCTGACTCAAGCTCAAAGCCAAGACTAGCCTGAAAACGGAAACCACGCATAATCCGCAAAGCATCTTCGTTGAAACGCTCACTAGCCACTCCAACTGCTCGCAAGACTTGATTTTCCAAATCTGCTAAACCATGGAACAAGTCAATGATTTCCCCTGTCTCGTCCAAGGCAAAGGCATTGACTGTGAAATCGCGGCGCTTGAGGTCTTCTTCTAGCGAACGCACAAAGGAAACCGCACTGGGTCTGCGATAGTCTACATAAACATCCTCTGTCCGAAAGGTGGTTACCTCGTACTCCTCATCCCCATCTAAGACCAAGACGGTTCCATGCTCGATTCCGATATCGGCTGTTCGCGGAAAAATCTGCTTGGTCTCCTCTGGATAGGAAGCCGTCGCAATATCCACATCATGGATAGGGCGATTGAGAAGGGCATCTCGAACAGAACCTCCAACAAAATAGGCCTCAAAACCTGCTTCTTTAATTTTTTCTAATACTGGTAAAGCCTTCTGAAATTCAGAAGGCATTTGCGTTAATCTCATAATAAGTGTTCTAATCCATAGACAAGCTCATGACGCTTGACAACTTCTTTAATTCCCAAATTCACCCCTGTCATGAAGGAGCTGCGATCATAGGAGTCATGACGGAGCGTCAATCCTTCTCCCTGATTGCCAAAGATGACTTCCTGATGGGCTACCAAGCCTGGTAAACGAACTGAGTGAATCCGCATGCCATCAAAGTCAGCACCACGGGCACCTGCAATCAATTCTTCCTCATCAGGCGCACCTTGCTGAATAGACTCTCGAACTTCTGCCATTAACTCAGCCGTTTTAATAGCTGTTCCACTCGGAGCATCCTTTTTCTTGTCATGATGGAGCTCGATAATCTCCACATTGGGGAAATATTTAGCAGCCTGCCTTGCAAATTGCACAAGCAAGACAGCACCCAAGGCAAAATTTGGAGCGATCAAGCCACCCAAATCTTGGGCACGAGAAAATACTTTTAGCTCTGTAATTTCTTCACTCGTGAAACCAGTCGTTCCAACTACTGGAGCAAAGCCATTTTCAAGAGCAAAGCGTGTATTTTCATAGGCAACAGCTGGAGTTGTAAAATCTACCCAAACATCCGCTTCAAAGCCTGCTAAATCAGCCTTATCCTTGAAAACAGGAATTCCCTGCCATTCTGACTCAGACTCAAAAGGATCCAAAACTGCTACCAAGTCCAAGTCTGGATCAGCCAAGACCATCTGACAAGCAGCTTGACCCATCTTTCCCTTAAAACCAGCAATAATTACTCGAATACTCATCTCTACTCCTGTCTAAGATACAAGGCCTGTAAGAACACAAAGTGAAAATAGGAATTCTGATCAAGAAGTGTCTACTCCTTGGAAGAACTATCTTTTTCACACAGGATCCCAGGCGTGTTCAATTATCAAGATACAAAGGACCTTAGCTGCCCATGAAAAATAGGGAATGACGCTGACTTGCCACGAAAGGCAAGACAGGCATCTTTTTTCAAGAGGCAGGTAGTCCGTGTTCAATTGCTAAGATACAAGGCATCTTGACTAGTCTAAAAGTGCCAACTAAATCACTGGAATATAACCTAGAGCAATACTTCCTGCTCCTAGGTGGGTTCCAATGACACTACCAAATGTAGCTAGTGAAATATCCGTACCCACTCCAGATTCAATCAAGTGGTGACGCAATTCTTCAGCCTTTTCAGGAGCATTCCCATGAATGACAATGACCCGATATTGGCCTGAAGCCGTTGTTTCCTTGATGATTTCAATCAAGCGCTTGGTTGCTTTCTTTTCCGTACGAACTTTTTCGTAAACTTCAATCACACCTTGATCGTTAAAATAAAGGATTGGCTTAATGCTAAGCAAATTGCCCAAAATGGCAGCCCCATTTGAAAGGCGCCCACCTTTTACCAAATGATCCAGGTCATCTACCATGATAAAAGCTGACGTACGGCTGATTTGAATAGCTAGCTTATCCTGAATGATAGCAAAATCATCGCCCTGATCTCGCCAGTTAAAGACGCTTTCAACCATGATGCCTAGGGGAGCGCTTGTAATCAAAGTGTCTGGGAAAGCAATGGTTAAACCTTCATAGTCATCCACCATATACTGAATATTTTGGTAAAAACCTGAAATTCCAGAAGATAGGAACAGTCCCAAGGCATGTGTATAACCTTGTTCTTTGAGCGAAGTTAAGATCTCATCTAACTTGGCAATACTTGGTTGACTGGTCTTAGGCAATTCAGAAGCCTGAGCCATTTTTTGGTAAAATTCCTCAGCAGTCAGATTGATGCCTTCGACATACTCCTCACCATCAATATTGACAGGAATATCCAAGACAAATAAATCTTCTCTTTGCAAGGTCTCTGCACTGAGATAGGCAGAAGAATCTGTGATAACAGCTAGTTTCATATTAGAACTCCAAATTGATTCCTGGTAAGTCTAATGCAATTTCAGTTACTTCGTAAGTCAAACGGTTGAGCATATTCAAACATGGACGAGCCAAAGTTTCCACTTCTTCTTGGCTCAATTCACTTGGTTCATTAACAATACGGCCATCGATGTGGTTTACCTGTGAAATGGTTCCACTGATGACAAACTTATCAAATACAATCATAAAGGTCAAGATGACAATCAAGGAAGTCACTTGATTTTCTTGATCATGTTGGAGCAATTGGAAGTTCACATCCACCTTAGTTTCAGGAGCTCCATTTTCATTTTCCCATTCAAAATTACGCGCATCAAAATGATACTGACTAACAAATTCTTGTTCACGTTTAAGATTCATGTCTTTCTCCCTTGGCTACAATATTATAAGCTATTGTACCATAATTTTTTATTTTCATCTAGTTTTCTAGGATTTAGTCAATCCCGATTTCAGATCGAACTACATCTGCGATAGTATCAACATAGTAGTCCACTTCTTCTGTTGTAGGCGCTTCTGCCATAACACGCAAGAGAGGCTCTGTTCCACTTGGACGAACAAGGATACGGCCATTCCCTGCCATTTCAGCTTCCATCTTCTCGATAATTGCCTTGATAGCTGGCACTTCTATAGCCCTTTCCTTCATGACATTTTCCACTCGGATATTGACTAATTTTTGTGGATAGATGGTTACTTCTGCTGCCAACTCTGACAAGCTCTTACCAGTTTCCTTCATGATTTTTGTCAATTGGACAGCAGATAATTGACCATCACCTGTTGTATTGTAATCCATCAAGATGACGTGACCAGACTGTTCACCACCGAGGTTGTAGCCTGATTTTCTCATTTCTTCAACAACGTAGCGGTCGCCAACTGCAGTAACTGCCTTGTTAATACCTTCACGGTCCAAGGCCTTGTGGAAACCAAGGTTGGACATCACAGTCGTCACAATTGTATTTTGGGCCAATTGTCCTTTTTCAGAAAGGTATTTCCCGATAATGTACATGATTTTGTCACCATCAACGATCTCGCCATTTTCATCAACCGCAATCAAACGGTCACTGTCTCCGTCAAAGGCTAAACCGATAGCTGACCCACTTTCTTTGACCACTTCTTGAAGGGCTTCTGGGTGCGTAGAACCAACATTAAGGTTGATGTTAAGCCCATCTGGCGTTTCTCCGATAACCGTCAACTGAGCACCGAGATCAGCGAAAATTTGACGGGCACTTGTAGACGCTGCTCCATTAGCTGTATCCAAGGCAACCTTCATTCCATCAAGAGGAGTTCCAGTTGAAACAAGGTAGCCTTCATACTTACGCAAGCCTTCTGGGTAATCTACCAAGGTTCCCAAGCCTTCTGCACTTGGACGTGGCAGAGTGTCTTCTGCAGCGTCTAGCAAGGCTTCAATTTCTGCTTCTTTTTCGTCATCTAGTTTGAAACCATCCCCACCAAAGAACTTGATTCCATTATCAAGGGCTGGGTTGTGGCTAGCAGAAATCATGACACCGGCGCTTGCTCCCTCTGTTTTGACCAAGTAAGCTACTGCTGGTGTTGCCAGAACACCTAATTTATATACGTGAATACCAACTGAAAGGAGACCTGCTACCAGGGCAGATTCTAGCATTTCCCCTGAAATACGTGTGTCACGTCCCACAAAGACTTTCGGTGCTTCCGTTTCATGTTGACTGAGAACATAGCCTCCAAAACGTCCTAGTTTAAAAGCTAATTCTGGAGTAAGTTCTACATTAGCTTCTCCACGGACTCCATCAGTCCCAAAATATTTACCCATTTTTATAAAATCCTTTTTCTATTTTTAATTCGTTTTTGAACCAGTTGCTTTCGTTGACGAAGATGTCTCCGATGAACTGCTTGTGCTTGAATTTGATGTGCTTGAACTTGATGCTACTGGTTTTGTAGTCACCTTCATTATTGTATCAAAGGGAGTGATAACTGCCGGTAAGACAACACCATTGCGGTCGATTGCCTGCAAAGGTACTGAACCACTGTAATTACCTGTTATGCGTTCGCTGGTTGGCAAGACAGCGATAATCTTATCAATTCTATCCAATGTCTCTTGGTCACTCGTAATCGACACTTCTTCATCTGACAGCGTGACATTTTCAATCTGTACCCGACTATCAATTTGACTAGGGTCAATCTCTGGTACAACCTTTACCTTATTCTTCTGAGCCTTCTTACCAATCTTGACTGTAATTTTTTGCGGAGTCGCCACAGCGGTCAGCCCATTGGGTAAATCTTCAATGCTCAAAGGAACTTCAATCGTTCCAACACTGGCATCTGTTAGGTCAGCAGTAACCTTGAATTTACGTGTGCTTTCTTGCATTTCACTAGCTAGCGATAGGCGATTTGCACCAGTCAAGACCACTGATACTTCTGAAGCAAAACCACTAATAAAATACTCATCACTATTATAGCGTATGTCAATAGGGACATTTGTTACTGTATTCGTATAGGTTTCCGTTTTTACCTGCCTAGCACTGGTACTGTTTTGAAAATTCGTCGCCGTAGCATAGACAAATAAGACACAAGCAAAAAAGAGTGAGGATATAATATATAAACTATTTTTTCTCATGTTTCCATCCTCCTAGCAATCGTTCTTTAAAACTAAGACCTGCTTCCTCTTTTGGAAGTAAGATTTCACGTAATTCTGTTTCAAATTCATCAAGTGTTAGGTTGTGCTTAAAGCTTCCATTATAGGTTATCGAAATTCCTCCCGTTTCCTCTGATACGACAAAAGTCAAGGCATCTGAGACTTCTGATAAACCGATAGCCGCCCGGTGTCTGGTCCCAAACTCCTTGGAAATACCTGTACTTTCTGTCAAGGGCAGATAGGCAGACGTCACAGCGATACGTTCTTCTCTGATAATCACCGCACCATCATGCAGAGGAGTGTTGGGAATAAAAATGTTAATGAGAAGTTCTGCAGAAATCTTAGCATCTAAGGGAATTCCTGTCGAAATATACTCCTGCAAGGTACGTACACGCTGAATAGCAACCAAGGCCCCGATTTTACGAGGACTCATGTATTCAACAGACTTAACAAAGGCACGAATCATCTGTTCCTCAGCACTAATAGGGGCATTGGAAAAGAAATCTGTCGCTCTTCCCAAACGTTCCAAACCAGTCCGAATCTCTGGAGAGAAGATAACAACCGCCGCAATAACCCCATAAGTAATAATTTGATTGATCAACCAAGAAATCGTAGTCAAGCCAATCATATTTGCAAGGATTTGAGCTAAAATAAACACCAAAACTCCACGTACCAAAATCATAATCTTGGTTCCTGCAATAGCTTTTGTAAAATGGTATAAAATATAAGCAACAATCAAAATATCAATCAGATTGATAGCTATCGTCCATGGACTTGCAAACAAACTAGTCCAATATTGCAGATTGGATAATTGTTGAAAATTCATCCCTGATATCCTCCCTATCAAAACACTTTCGTCCTATTATACCATTTTCTGGCATTTTTTTCCCTATCCTAGTCCATTTTACATTGAGCAAAAATATGATACAATAAACTGACTAGAAAAAACAAAGGAGAAACTATGTCTCAACTCTATGATATTACCATTGTAGGTGGTGGTCCTGTCGGGCTTTTTGCAGCCTTTTATGCCCACCTACGCCAAGCCAAGGTTCAAATCATCGACTCTCTTCCCCAGCTAGGTGGACAACCTGCTATTCTCTACCCTGAAAAGGAAATCCTAGACGTACCAGGCTTCCCAAATCTGACTGGAGAAGAGTTGACTAATCGCTTGATTGAACAGCTAAACAGCTTTGATACCCCTACTCATCTCAATGAAACGGTTCTTGAGATTGAAAAACAAGAAGAAGGCTTTGCCATTACCACTTCCAAAGGAAGTCACCTATCAAAAACAGTTATCATTGCTATGGGGGGCGGTGCCTTCAAACCACGTCCGCTGGAACTAGAAGGCGTTGAAGGCTATGAAAATATCCACTACCACGTTTCCAACATCCAGCAATATGCTGGTAAGAAAGTGACGATTCTTGGTGGAGGAGACTCGGCTGTTGATTGGGCTTTGGCTTTTGAAAAAATCGCACCAACCACCCTCGTTCACCGCAGAGATAATTTCCGTGCCTTGGAACACAGTGTAGAAGCCTTGCAAGAATCTTCTGTGACCATCAAGACACCATTCGTCCCTAGCCAACTCCTTGGAGATAAAAAAACACTCGATAAACTTGAAATCACAAAAGTCAAATCTGATGAAACCGAAACGATTGACCTAGACCACCTCTTTGTCAACTATGGTTTCAAATCTTCTGTCGGCAACCTTAAAAACTGGGGTTTGGAACTCAACCGACACAAGATTATCGTCAACAGCAAACAGGAATCCAGCCAAGCAGGTATCTATGCTATCGGTGACTGCTGCTACTATGACGGAAAGATAGACTTGATTGCGACAGGGCTTGGAGAAGCTCCAACTGCTGTCAACAATGCCATCAACTACATTGACCCAGAGCAAAAAGTACAACCAAAACACTCTACTAGTTTATAAAAAAGAACCACGAGTCAAATGCGATTCGTGGTTTTAAAATGAACTACACCTCAAAAGTTAGACAGAAATACATCTAACTTCTGATATGCAGCCCACCTTCTCTTTGCTCTTGTTTGAATAAGAAATTTTTTGAAGAATCATTAGATTATACAAAGTATTCATATCAGCCTTTTAAAGCTATATAAAAACTCTCCAACTATTCTATTATACCATATAAAAAAATAAATAAATAGACTTGTTTTTTTCTTTTTTTGACGTATACTAATAATAGAAAGCGCTTTAAATAAAATAAAAGGAGGTTTTATGAGGAAAGTAAATAAGGACATTTTATTCTTAACTGGAATCATAGTTTTATGTTTTGGTTTTTTATTATTTCACATCAACCCCTATTATGCCGAACCCTATGCGACACTGAAAGAAAGAATAAATTTATTCTTTTGGCAACTATATTGGAGACCTGTAGGAACTCTCAGTATTATTTCGGGTTGCATTATAACTTTCAAAGGATTGAAAAAATAATCTTTTGATCATGAACTTGGACTTATGCTCAGTGAAAATCAAAGATTGGACTAGGAGGCTAGTTATAGGTTGTTCAACGCACAGTTTTGATGCTTCAGATAAGGCGAAGTTAAGATACTTTAAGGAGAGTTTCGAAGAGTATTTGTTTAAATCACTGAATCTGCCACATCCTACTCCCCTACACTTATAGTTATATTAGACTAAAAGCATCTTACACAGTAAATGTTCGTAAACTAGAAGTTAGATACTTAGGCACCAACAAATGGGTTCCAGCTGGTGAAACCTCTACTATATCGAATGTTAGCGTTTGAAGCGAACTGGGCACTTGGAAATAACTAATTAGAGACTGGGTAAAAACTCAATTTCAGGAGAAAATGAAATAAATTTTCTCACAATAAAACGCATAGTATCACGGTTTTCAATACCTGATATTATGCGTTTTTGATTTTAAAGAGCCAAATTTCTTAACTTAATGACATTGCTTTTTGCCCAACCTCTTTTTATTTCAAAAAAGAACCTCGCAAAACAAGAGCCTGGTTTTATAGTTCATCGGCTAATTTGTTTATCTTTCTGAGTCTGTGGTTGACACCACTTTTGGTCAGAGGGGTGCTGAGGCTATCTGCTAACTGCTGGATAGAGTAGTCTGGATGCTGAATCCGCAATTGCGCTACCTCCTGCAAATCCACTGGCAGGTTTTCTAAGCCCATGATATCTTTGATTTTACTGATATTGTTGATAGTCTTCATGCTGGCAGAAACTGTCCGAGCGATATTAGCTGTCTCGGCATTATTGGCACGATTGAGGTCATTACGGGTTTCTCGCAAAATCTTAACCCGCTCAAAATCATCACGCGCCTTCATGGCTCCGATGACTATCAAGAAGTCCATAATATCTTCGGCACGCTGGAGATAGGTCACAGCCCCCTTCTTGCGCTCAAGCACCTTGGCATCCAGTAAAAACTGCTGAAGAAGGGAGGCAATCCCTTGCGCGTGGTCCAGATAAACAGAACTGATTTCCAACTGGTACTTCCCTGACTCAGGGTCACGAATACTTCCATTTGCCAAGAAAGCGCCACAGAGATAGGCACGGCCTGCTTCCTCGTCTGATAAAATCTCCTCATCAATACCTGTTTCCAAACCAAAAAAGGAGTCTGCCAAGTGCAAATCACTCAACAAGTCCTGCACCTTTTCATCTGTAAAAACGGTATAGACCCGATTCTTGCGAAGATTGCTCCGTTGGTGGTGACGAATTTCCGATTTGATTTCATAGAAATGGAGAAAGGATTCATAGAGGTGACGAGCCAGTTTGGCATTTTCTGTCACAACTGACAAGGTCAGGCCCGAAGTCGAGAGACCGATGCTACCAGACATCTTGATAATGGCAGATAATTCATGCCGGCTCAGATGGTGTTGACCTAGAATTTCTTCTTTTACTGCTACTGTGAAACTCATTTTCTCACCTGTATAATCCGCATCAATTCATCCACAATCAAATCTCCATCGTGAAAGGCACCCCCATTTTCCAGACGAAGGAAGTTGGATGAAATCACACGCGGAACTTGCTTACAAAGACCAGCAAAATCATGTTCCACCTGCACCAAATATTCATCAAAACGATTGGAATTCATGTATTCCTGTGGCACTTTTTCGATATTTACCAAGACCGTATCGATAAAAGGTCGGCCAAGGTGGCGATGCAAGACTTCCACGTGGTCGCTATCTGTAAAGTGTTCCGTCTCCCCACGTTGGGTCATGATATTGCAGACATAGGCGATTTCTGCCTTGGTTTCCAAAAGCGCCTGCCCAATTTCCTTAATCACGATATTAGGTAAAATAGAGGTAAAGAGGGAACCAGGTCCAAGGACAATCATATCACTCTCAAGAATGGTCTGCACTACTCGACGGCTAGCCAGAGGCGTATCATCGTTGAGGGTATTGGTTACATAGACATGGTCAATCATACCTGGATGGTCTGCAATATGACTCTCTCCAGCCACTTCTGTCCCATCCTGAAAGACCGCATGAAGAGTCAAAGGATGGTCACTGGAAGGATAAATCTTCCCTGTTGTGTGGAAAAATTTGCTCAGCAACTGCATGGCATTATAGGTCGAACCCTGCATTTCTGACAGACCTGCAATAATGAGATTGCCCAATGGATGGCCAGCAAAGGCTCCGGCATCCTCAGAGAAGCGATACTGAAAGACTTTCTCATAAAACTTAGGCATATCCGACATGGCCACAAGAACATTTCGAAGATCGCCTGGCGGTGTCAACTGCTGCATATTTTTTCGGAGTTCACCTGACGAACCACCATCATCTGCCACCGTCACTATAGCAGCGATTTCCACATCTTTTTCCCGCAGACTTTTTAGAATGACAGGGATCCCAGTTCCTCCACCAATCACCGTTATCTTTGGTTTTCTCATGAACGGTTTACCGTTTCCTTTCTTCGGTCTTTGTCGCGATGCCCTTCATTGACAGGCCACTTCTTGGATAAGTCCTGCGCCAAGCGTTTAGCAAAGGCCACACTACGGTGTTGTCCGCCCGTACAACCCATGGCAATGGTCAAAACAGACTTCCCCTCCTTTTGGTAACTTGGCAAAATCGGCTCAATCAAAGCCAATAAATGTTGATAAAAGTCTTCGGACTCTGGATGGTTCATGACATAGTGATACACTGGTTCATCCACACCCGTTTGATTACGCAGTTCTGGAAGGTAATAGGGATTTGGCAAGAATCGGACATCAAATACTAGGTCTGCATCAATCGGGATCCCATATTTAAAACCAAAAGACATGACTTCAATACGGAAAGACTGGGCTTGTTCCTGATCCGCAAACTGCTCTGCAATGGTCTTACGCAGCTCACGAGGTGTGAGTTCTGTCGTATCTACCACATTTTGACTCATATTTTTCAAAGGCGCCAAGAGCTCACGTTCCAACTTGATTCCATCCAAAATCCGACCATCTGCAGCTAGAGGGTGACTCCGTCTTGTTTCCTTATAACGAGCGACCAATTCCTTATCTGCTGCATCCAAAAAGAGAATTTTGAAGTCCAGTTCTTCCTTGTTCTCCAACTCATCCAAAACAGTTTGAATCTCTGAGAAGAAAGAGCGGCTACGCATATCCACTACCAAGGCCAACTTATGGTCATCATCTTTGGTTTCCACCAACTGTAAAAATTTAGGCAAGAGAGCAGGTGGCATATTGTCAATAGTGAAATAACCTAGATCCTCGAAAGACTGAATTGCCACGGTTTTCCCTGCACCACTCATCCCTGTCACAATTACCAAGTGAAGTTGTTTCTTTGTCATCTTTTTCTCCTTATATCAAAAGAAGTTTGGCAGAACCAAACTTCAACTAGCTTATCCAATCTCTGCGATGACTTCGATTTCGACTTTTACATCACGAGGAAGACGAGCTACCTCTACAGCTGAACGAGCTGGAAATTCCTCTTTAAAGGCCGTTTGGTAAACCTCGTTAAAAGGAACAAAGTCGTTCATATCGCTCAAGAAGCAAGTTGTTTTGACCACATGGTCAAAGTCTGTTCCTGCTTCTGCCAAAATAGCACCAATGTTTTTCAAGACTTGTTCTGTCTGTTCTTGGATGGTTTCTCCAACGATTTCCCCAGTTTCAGGAGAGAGAGGAACTTGACCGCTAGCAAACAAAAGGTTGCCAACGATTTTTCCTTGAACATATGGTCCGATAGCCTTTGGAGCTTTGTCTGTATGAATTGTTTTTGCCATTTTCTTTTCCTCACAATTTTTCTAAGATTGCATCCCAAGCTTGGTCCATCCCTACCTTGCTGACAGATGAAAAGAGGATGAAGTCATCACTTGGGTCAAAGTTTAATTTCTTTTTAATTGCTGATTCATGCTTGTTCCATTTACCACGTGGAATCTTGTCTGCCTTGGTCGCAACGATAATAACCGGAATCTCATAATACTTGAGAAATTCGTACATCTGTACATCATCTGCTGACGGGTCATGACGAAGGTCAACTAAACTGACTACCGCACGGAGATTTTCCCGAGTTGTCAGATACTCCTCAATCATGCGCCCCCACTTTTCACGTTCCTTTTTAGAAACACGGGCATAACCATAACCAGGCACATCCACAAAGCGCATCTTGTCATCAATGTTAAAGAAGTTCAGGAGCTGGGTTTTACCAGGTTTCCCTGAAGTTCTCGCTAGATTCTTGCGGTTCAGCATGGTGTTGATGAAGCTGGACTTACCAACATTTGAACGCCCTGCTAGGGCAATCTCTGGCAGTTCATCCTGCGGATAGTGAGATTTATTAGCCGCACTGAGCAAGATTTCAGCATTGTGTGTATTAAGTTCCATAGTCACCTCTAAGCTGTTTCTAGGATTGGTTTATCCGTTCCATCGACAGCTTCTTTTGTGATGCGAACCAATTTCACATTTTCCTGACTCGGTACTTCAAACATGACATCTAGCATGGTTTCTTCGATAATTGAGCGAAGACCACGCGCACCAGTTTTGCGTTCGATAGCCTTATTGGCGATTTCTTGAAGGGCCTCGTCGTCAAATTCCAACTCAACATCATCATAAGAAAGCAAAGTTTGGTACTGTTTGACCAAGGCATTTCTTGGCTCTTTCAAGATGCGAACCAAGTCATCGACCGTCAATTGCTCAAGAGCTGCAAAAACAGGCAAGCGTCCAATCAACTCAGGGATAATACCAAATTTTTGAATATCTTCTGCGATGATTTCTTGCATGTAAGAGCTATTTTCATCAATCGCCTTGTTATTTTGACCAAATCCGATAACTTTTTCTCCAAGACGTTGTTTAACAATTTCTTCAATACCATCAAAGGCACCACCAACAATGAAGAGGATATTCTTGGTATCTACTTGAATCATCTCTTGTTGCGGATGTTTGCGTCCACCTTGAGGTGGTACGCTAGCAACTGTTCCTTCGATAATCTTGAGAAGGGCTTGTTGCACCCCTTCACCAGAAACATCCCGTGTGATAGACACGTTCTCGCTCTTCTTGGCAATCTTGTCAATTTCATCCACATAGATAATCCCACGCTCTGCGCGCTCAATGTTAAAGTCAGCAGCCTGCAAGAGTTTAAGGAGGATATTTTCCACGTCCTCACCCACATAACCAGCCTCCGTCAGAGCTGTCGCATCCGCAATCGCAAAAGGCACATTCAAGCTCTTAGCCAAGGTCTGAGCAAGGAAAGTTTTCCCTGAACCAGTTGGCCCAATCATCAAAATGTTTGACTTCTGCAAATCCACATCTTCTGACTCTTCACGCGTATCGTGGAAATTGATGCGTTTGTAGTGGTTGTAAACTGCCACTGCCAAGGCACGCTTGGCACGATCTTGACCGATTACATAGTGGTTCAAGATATGGAGGAGTTCAATTGGTTTTGGCACCTCAGACAAGTCTGCCAAGACTTCCTCAACCAATTCTTCTCGAATGATTTCTTGAGCTAACTCCACGCATTCATTACAAATAAAAGCATTGTTGCCAGCGATTATTTTTTGTACTTCTTCTTGGTTTTTGCCACAAAATGAGCAATAAACCATCATATCATTTTTTCTATTTGTAGACATGATTTCCTTCCATTCTATACTGTCATTCTATCTAAAATAAGGTCATGTAAAAAGCATGAATACTATTGACCAGATTGGTAAAGGCATTTAACCAAAGGAGGATAGAAAGCCCGTAACGCTTTTTACGAAAAGCCTGTGCTCCTGCCAGAAGGCAGATGAAACACAGAAAAGCCGTGAATAAACCAAATAAACTCCGTTCCATTAGACTTCCTTTCTCTTGCGATATTGGATGGTAAAATCATAAGGATTCTTCTCATCTTTGGCGTAGAATTTGCTTGAAACTGTCTCAAAAAGAGATAAGTCAAACTCCTCAGGAAAATAGGTATCCCCCTCCACCCGAGCATGAATTTGAGTGACAATCACTTCATCAAGGTAAGGTTCGAAAGCCTGAAAAATTTGCTTGCCACCGATAATGTAGAGATTCTTTTCTTGAGCCTGATACCAGTCCAGAACAGACTGGACGTCCTGAAAAGTAGCAACCCCATCTATCTTTTCTTCCGAATTACGCGTCAAAATCAGGGTTTCCCGTTTTGGAAGCAGGCGACGCCCCATTCCATCAAAGGTCACCCGTCCCATCAAGATAGCATGATTCAGAGTTGTTTCTTTGAAGTGTTGCAGTTCTGCTGGCAAATGCCAAGGCAGACGATTGTCCTTACCAATCACACCCTCTTCATCCTGGGCCCAAATAGCTACGATTTTCTTAGTCATGCTTCCATCCTTTTCACTGATAGTACTATTTTATCAAAAAACTCAAAAAAAGACTGGTTTGGAATAGCTTACAAAATAGAAAAAATCTGTAAGAAATTTCCTACAGATTTATCTATGTTTCCTTGTTTCTTACAAACCAGGTGCTTGTCCAAGTTCTGCGGCAAGCATCCAAACTGTTTTCTCAAGTTCAGCCTTAGCACCAACAAAAATATCGTTTGTAACATCATCGCCTTCTTCGTCAGTCACATCCAACGCTTTTTGGAAAAGAGTGATGAGGTAGCGATAAATATCTAGAACACGTTCCAAGCTTTCTTCAACATTACGGTATTCACCAGCTTCTTCTTCGATTTCACTGTTTTGAAGGAACTCTGTCAAAGTAGAGAATGGGCTTCCACCAAGTGTGATCAAGCGTTCGCTGATTTCATCTAAATGACCATCAAGAGCATCCATGTACTCATCCATTTTTGGATGCCATACCATAAAACCGCGTCCACGCATGTACCAGTGCACTTGATGAAGAGCAATATGCGCTACATACAAATCTGCAACAGCTTGATTCAAAACTTCCTTTGTTTTTGCCAATGCTACTGGCGCTGCTTTTGTTAATGTTGCGACATCTTTTGCTGCTTCTTTTTTCAATTCTACCATTTTATTTTACCTCGTTCATTATTTTTTGTAACCACTTCTTAATGATTACTACCTTAGTATACTACTAAGGAAAGACAATAGCAAGCCAAATGACCCACATGAGAAAAGTTGCAATAGACTGATAATTTAAGAATTCTTTAGAAGACGAAAAAGAGGTCTGGATGCTTATAGTCAATGGAAATCCATCAGCAAACTAGGAAACTAAACCCAGCTTAACCAAAGTACAAGTTTTGAGGTCGCAGGTAGAACTGACCACGCTGACGTGGTTTGAAGAAATTCCCCAAGACTATAATAGATTGAAATAAGAGGGAGCCAAGTCGATTAGGAAAGACAAATGAATTTCTAAAAATGTTTTAGCAACCGCAATGTCCTGGTCTATATTCAATCTACTATATAAGATTCATTTCCTAGCAAGTTCTTGAATTTACTCGAGGATAAACTATCATAAAACAAAGAAAAGAGGGTGCTACTCTCACATCCCTCTTTCTAATCAGAGCTTAATACCAAACGCTGACATCCACACGCCCTTGGATTCCTTTCATGTATTCAGAAGAGGTATATTGCCAACCTTTTTCTCCTGAATAATGAGGGTTTTCCCATTCTAAAGCATTGGTATAGGCCGCTACCCAGTTTACATGTTTTAAAATATCTGGGTGTTTTAAACGTGTCTGTAATAAACTACGATAGCTATAGACATACACATTTTGATAACCCGCCTGCTTCATCGTCTCCATGTACTTGTTAATAATCTTAACCCAAGTACCTGTATCACTCGGAGCACGCTTACTTTTATTCACATACTCCCAGTTCTCAACATCATAGTAGATAGGGTAAGACAAGTTCATATTGTATTTCTTCAGAAGTTCAATGGTCTGTTCAGCGTCATTCTCAGCATCGGTCTCATTTTCAGCATAGGTATAGAGATAGACGCCATAAGGAATTCCCAGACGGTTTAACTCCTTAATGTTATGCGCCAATTCCTTGTCTTCTTTACCGCTATAACCTAGACGAACAATGACACCATCCACCTCGTTCTCATCAATAACCTTTTTCCAATCATTGATACGACCATTGTGCTCACTAATATCAATAACTTTCTTAGCATGTTCGGTTCCCACTTGCTCTTCTCTATTATTAAAGAAATAGCGTTTACCATCTCTGTGAACCCAGCCGACATTCAAATCTTTCTTTTCTTTGAGCTCACCAGAAGCCGCAAAGATATAGCGAGCACCATCCATAATCACTTCATCAGTCGCCATGGCACCACTTCCAGTCAAATAGTAGTTGCCTTGCCACTCATTCCGCGCCATATAGCCCCACTTCTTGAAATAGTACCATTTGCCGCCCACTTTTTGCCACTCTTGGTTGGCATAAGTTCCATCGGATTTTAGATAAAAATAAGCAGAATAAGCCGGATCATAAAGCCATTCATTTTGCATCATGGCACCTTGACCATTCAAGAAATAACTTCCTTGCCATTGGCTTTTAGCCATGTAACCCCACTTCTTGAAGTAATACCACTTATTTCCAATCAATTGCCATTCTTGATGAGCATAAGCCCCATCTGACTTGAGATAAAACCAACTCTTGTAATTACTGTCATAGATCCACTCGTTTTGGGCCATATACCCACCTGATTTCAGGTAGTAATTTCCATGCCATTCATTCTGCGCGTAACGACCATCTGAATTAATATAAAACCAAGCCTTATAGTAGTTGTCAAAAATCCATTCACTTTGAGCTTTAGAACCATCAGCCTTTACATAATAATCTCCATCCCAGTGGGCAGAGACACTGTTTCTCTGTTCATTGCTACTAGTTGATGAAGTCCCTGTTGATAGACTAGATTTTTCTGAAACTGTGCTTCCACTTGTTTCATCTGCCGCAATTCCTGAAACTCTTGCGCCAAGTAAGCAAAGACTTGCTAGCCCTATACATACAATTTTTGTTTTCAATCTTTCCTCTCCTATAAAAAATGGAACAGACATCTGAATGCTGTTCCACCTAGCTTTTGCTACTTACTGATTATTTTACAAAGTCAAGCAATGCCAAGAAGCTTTCAGCTTCAAGTGACGCACCACCAACAAGGGCACCGTCAACGTCTGGGCAAGCCATGTATGAAGCAACGTTTTCAGGTTTAACAGAACCACCGTATTGAACACGAACTTTGTCCGCAACTTCTTGACCGAAGTCAGCAGCTACAACGTCACGAACAACTTTACACATTTTTTGTGCGTCGTCTTGTGAAGCTGATTTACCAGTACCGATAGCCCAGATTGGCTCATAAGCGATAACTGATGCTGCAACTTGTTCAGCAGTCAATCCAGCCAATGCAGCAGATACTTGAGCACCTACAAATTCAGCAGCTTTACCAGCTTCGTAAGTTTCAAGTGACTCACCACAACAGATGATTGGAAGCATACCGTTTGCAAAGATTGCTTTTGCTTTTTTGTTGATATCTTCGTCAGTTTCATGGAAGTAGTCACGGCGTTCTGAGTGACCGATAACAACGTAGTCAGTACCGATTTCTTTCAAAACTTGTGGGCTAGTTTCACCAGTGAAAGCACCTGCATTTTCAAAGTAGCAGTTTTGAGCAGCAACTTTAAGGTTTGAACCTTTAGCAGCAGCAAGAACAGTTGTCAAATCAAGAGCCGGAGCTGCGATACCTGCTTCAACAAGATCTGATGAAGGAAGTTTTGATGCAACTGCTTCAACGAATGCTTTAGCTTCTTCTGGATTTTTGTTCATTTTCCAGTTACCAGCGATAAATGGTTTACGTGACATTTCACATACCTCTTTTTTCAATTTATTTTCTATTTATTTTATCACAATTAAACACAGCTTGCAAATCTTACTCGGATTTCAAGCCTGCTTACATGGATTAGTCCTTCCAGAGATCCATAGCATTTCTGAAATCTGCTGATACCTGTGTCAACTGAGGATTGCTTGCTTCTCTTTCTGCCCGCTTAGCCTCGATTTGAGCCACACTTTTGATACCTTCATGGCGCCAGTTTCTCAAAATCGCCTGAATGTACTTCCAGTTTGCTTTTCCATTCAAAACAGCTTCACGAAGAGCTTCCTTAATCAAGTCAGCACTGGTTCCATCTTCCTTTAGTGTCTTGGTCAAATCTTCAATCTCAAAAGGTGTCAACAAGCGTCCTAATTCCTGCTGGAAGGTTTCCACCAAATCTTTGAGCTGATTTTGAGATGTCAACTGGTCTGAACTCGAATGAGCGGCTCCAAGCAAATTATCCAAACGTTCCAAAGCCAAACTAGCATCAAAAAGCAATTCAATTTCGCCATTCAATTCGATCGTTCGATACTGAAGTAGTCCCCTCTCCGTCAGATTGGAAATAGCCTGATTGACATCCGAAATTTCCTTGCCAATCCTTTCAGCAATCTGGCTTGGCGACATTTCATCCAAACCTGTCGTATTTTGCAAATAGAAAAATTGCCAGACCAGAAAATCGTCGCTGGAAGGAAATAGTTCCTTAAAATGCAAGAGCAGGGCACTTGGTAAAACCAAGTTCCCTGATTTAAAAGCGTCTAAATATGTCATAATTCCTCTTATAAATACCCAAATGCAGATGCATCATCTTCTATTTTTCTCCAGTCAAAAGGCGTCTCCTGATAGACCGCATAATTCACCCAGTTACTGAAAAAGAGGGCTGCTGATGAAGACCAACAAAGACAAGGTGTCTGATTGACATCATCATCCTTAAAGTAATTTTCTGGAATATGTGGGTCTAAACCTGCATCACGATCCCTAAAATACTCTTTTGCCAAGGTATCACGGTCATATTCCAAATGCCCAAAACTATAAATTTCACGCAAATCCCGACTAGCCAAAATCGAAACCCCAACCTGAGATCCCTCTGATAAAATCTCGAGATTGGTCTTATTCAGAATCTCTTCCTTAGAAATCTCCGTATGTCGAGAATGAGGGGATACATAGCTATCATCAAAACCTCTAAAGAGAAGGTGCCCTTCTTTTAAAGTATCCTGAGGATAAATACCTGATAGCTTACTGTCCATCTGGTATTTTTCTACACCATAGCGCAGATAAAGCCCAGCCTGAGCCCCCCAACAGATATGAAGGGTCGAATAGACATGGGTCTTGGACCACTCAAGCACCTGGCTAAATTCCTCCCAATAGTCCACTTCCTCAAATGGTAAATGCTCAACTGGAGCACCCGTGATAATCATTCCATCAAAATACTCATCCTTGACTTCAGGAAAAGTTTTATAAAAGGTCTCCATGTGCTCTGAACGAGTTGTTTTAGAACGATGGCTCTCCATATAGAGAAAATCAATATCCAGTTGTAGAGGTGTATTGGCCAAATGGCGCAACAACTGGGTTTCTGTGACCATTTTTTGTGGCATAAGATTTAATATTAAAATCTTCAAAGGACGGATATCTTGGTGGGCAGCACGTTGATCATCCATGACAAAGATATTCTCTGTCCGCAAAATCTCAACAGCTGGTAATTTTTTATCAATTCGAATCGGCATAACCCTCTCCTAACTGTATTCTTTCAGGAATCATTGCATATGTTTGAAACTCTTCGAAAATCTCTTCAAACTGCGTCAACATTGCCTTGCCGTAGATATGGTTACTGACTTCGTCAGTTTTATCTGCAACCTCAAAACAGTGTTTTGAGCAGCCTGCGGCTAGTTTCCTAGTTTGCTCTTTGATTTTCATTGAGTATGAAACTAAATCTCAAACACCTAGTCCTTTTATTATACTGCAAGAAGATATAGTTTTCAATTATAGTTTTTCTCTAACTAGCTATAGTCTATTTTTATATCCTAATGTAGAGAAAACAGCCCTAGGGACTGTTTTTCATTAATAATGCATCAAAACTTTGTAATCGTAGTCACCGATTTTTTCACGACCGTTCAATTCATCCAATTCAACAAGGAAGGCACAACCCGCTACAACACCACCAAGTTTTTCAATCATTTCGATAGTTGCCTTAACAGTTCCACCTGTTGCCAAGAGGTCATCTACGATCAGAACACGTTGACCTGGCTTGATGGCATCAGCATGCATAGTCAAGGTATCAACACCGTACTCTTTTTCATAGTCAGCAGAAATGACTTCGCGTGGTAATTTTCCTGGCTTACGAACAGGAGCAAAACCAATTCCCAACTCAAAGGCAACTGGACAGCCCACGATAAATCCACGAGCCTCAGGCCCTACGATCATGTCGATTTTCTTGTCAGTAGCATACTGAACGATTTCACGAACAGCATAGCTATAAGCATTTCCATCAGCCATCAAAGGACTGATATCACGAAAAGTAATCCCTTCCTTCGGATAATTTTCAATTGTTGCAATGTAATCTTTTAAATTCATCTTTTTCTTTCTTTCAAAGTTTTTTACTCCCTATTATACCATATTTTCTAGTAAAGAAGAAAGAGAAAACAATATTTCATCTCCTAATCACCCTATAAGCCAAACAAGATGACCATTTTTATTCAAGGAGTATCACAAGATAGATGCCTAATATGACTTCCCTAACAAAAAGGAGAGAAGCATTTTGTTTCTCTCCCTAGATTAACTGATATCTCTCCACTACAATTGATAAAGAGATATCTTTTCTTGTAGTGCTTTGAATTTTATTTATTTTAATAGACTGTTTTTTCAGTTTCTACATCAAAGAAGTGTGCTTTGTTCAAGTCAAATCCAAGCTCAACTGTTGCACCTGTCTGCAAGTAGTCACGAGCATCAACTTTAGCAACAAATTCGTCTTTACCAACTTGGCAGTAAAGGTGAGATTCTGAACCAAGCAGTTCTGATACAGAGATAGTCGCTTTTACAACACAGTCTGGGAATGTTTCAAGGAAAGCAGGTTCTGCATTCACGTCTTCTGGACGAATACCGAAGATCAATTCTTTACCTTCGTAGCCTTTTTCACGAAGAACTTTCAAAGCACCTTCTGGAACTTTCAAACGGAAACCATCAGAAATAATTTCACTTCCAACCAATTTCACATTGATGAAGTTCATAGCTGGACTTCCGATAAATCCTGCTACGAATTTGTTAACCGGGTTTTTGTAAACTTCTTGAGGAGTACCGATTTGTTCTACACGTCCGATAGTACCTGTACCAGCAGGGTTCTTAGTTGCTGACATGATAACGATACGGTCTGCAAGTGTCATCGCTTCTGTTTGGTCGTGAGTTACGTAGATAGTTGTAGCTCCGATACGACGGTGGATTTTCGCAATTTCAGCACGCATTGATACACGAAGTTTAGCATCCAAGTTTGACAAAGGTTCGTCCATCAAGAATACTTTTGCATCACGGACGATAGCACGCCCCATGGCAACACGTTGACGTTGACCACCTGAAAGGTCAGCTGGTTTACGTTCCAAAAATTCTTTCAATCCAAGAATTTCAGCTGCTTCTTGCACACGTTTGTCGATGTCTTCTTTGCTGTATTTACGCAATTTCAAACCGAAAGCCATGTTGTCATAAACAGTCATGTGTGGGTAAAGAGCGTAGTTTTGGAATACCATAGCGATGTCGCGGTCTTTTGGAGCTACGTCGTTGACAACCACGCCATCGATAGATGCAGTACCTTCTGTGATGTCTTCAAGACCAGCAATCATACGGAGTGTAGTTGATTTACCACATCCTGAAGGACCTACGAAAACGATAAATTCTTTATCTTTGATGTTCAAGTTGAAATCTTCAACTGAATAGTGTTCGCTATTTGGATATTTTTTGTAAATATTTTTAAGATTTAATTCTACCATGAGGTGAACTCCTTTTGTCTTTTGATAATTATATTATAGATGAAAACGCTTTACATTTCTATGGCAAGGTGACCAAAAAAATTAAAAAGTTCTGTGCAACTTGCACAAAACTTTAGAGAATATCGGAGAATTTGAAGAAGATAATCTTTATTATTCTTCTATACAAAAGCAGAAACAAGAATCAGCTTTCCCATATTTTCGCTGATTCTCCACTACATTTGACTGGATTCTAATTTTTTAGAGAAATACAAAAGAGCTAGCCTAAGCTAACTCTTATCCTATGCGGAGAGAGGGACTTGAACCCTCACGACCTAAAGCGGTCACAGGATCCTTAGTCCTGCGCGTCTGCCAATTCCGCCATCCCCGCGTCGATTACTTTACTAGTATATCAACTTTTGGGATGCTTGTCAACACTTTTTTTCAATTTTTTTCATTTCATCAACCAAATTACTCTAAAATTTCATTTAGATTTTCATCTACTAACTTAGCTCCAAGTGTATTTTTGAAATGGCCTAGGGCAAATTGATGATTTTCAGGCCAGATGGAAGCAACAGCTGGTTGAACAATCTCGATGTCATATCCTAGATTATAGGCATCTATAGCTGTATGTAGGACACAGATATCCGTCAAGACACCTGTTAAGATAACGGTAGACACTCTACGCTCTCTCAAACGAATATCCAGGTCAGTCCCTGAAAAAGCTGAGTAATGGCGTTTATCCATCCAAAAGACACGACTGTCTGAACCATGCTCTTGATAAAAGGTCCCCAAATCTCCGTATAAATTCCGTCCGCTCGTCCCAATCAGATTATGAGGAGGGAATAGCTTGCTTTCTGGATGGAAACAATCGTTTTCTTCATGAGCATCGATGGTAAAGAAGATGTAATCTCCTCTTTCAAAAGCTAATCGAGTCACCTTGCTAATGGCATCCGAAATAGCCTGGGCTGGAGCGCCTGCTGTCAGCTTCCCACTATCAGCAACAAAATCTTCTGTATAATCAATCGAAATTAAAGCTTTAGTCATTAGTAATCTCTTTTCTTCACTTCTTCAAAAATATCTGAAATCAAGACCTTAAGATAGGTTCCCTTCATTCCAAGTGAGCGACTTTCAATAATCCCTGCAGACTCAAGTTTACGAAGGGCATTGACAATCACAGAACGGGTAATTCCGATACGGTCTGCAATCACAGACGCAGTCAACTGCCCTTCATTTCCATTTAATTCCCCTAAAATTGCTGAAACAGCACGGAGTTCGGAGTAAGAAAGGGTATTAACCGCCATGGTGACAGCAGTACGGCGACGGATATTTTTCTCATCTTCTTCACGCTGGAAGTTAAGAAGCTGAATCCCAACCACGGTACTGGCAATCTCAACCAAAATCAAATCTTCATCTTCGAATTTTTTATCATTGCGCCAAATAATCAAAGAACCAAGGCGAATCCCCGATACATGAATCGGTGCAATAGTCGTCAAGCCATCTGGAAAATCATCTCTACTCTCAACAGGGAAAATACTCATATCATGCTCAACAGGCAAGTTTGATTCTGTTTCGTAAATCATATTAGCCCCTTGAACGTAGTCATCTGGGAATATCTTAGTTTGGAAGAATTGCTCTACGCGATCTGTATTTGTTTTATAACGCATAAAATAGCCAAGCAGACGTCCCTTACTATTGATAATGCAGGCATTGCAATGAATAATATCCGCTAACTGACGCGTAATAGCGTTGTAAGGAAGCTCATCCTGCAACTGCTCCTCTGAGCGCTTCAAAATTGATGTAATCTTTCTTGTTTTTTCTAATAAATGTGCCATTTTTCACCTCGAATTTAATCGCTATCATTATAACATAAAAACGTCTCTTTTTCAATCATTATCTGAAAATTCCTTATTGACTTGCAATTTTTAAAAACCAGAATATTTTTAATTAAATTGTTCCTTTTCTATTGACAAACTGCCTATTTTTGTGTATTATAACATTATAAAAAGATAATACAATGATTTTATTTATACTCAATGAAAATTAAAGAGCAAACTAGGAA
>NZ_VMLJ01000013.1:25669-33764 GCF_013276615.1 Streptococcus sp. 1621 | reverse complement strand
GACGAAGTCAGTAACATATCTACGGCAAGGCGACGTTGACGAGGTTTGAAGAGATTTTCGAAGAGTATTATCTTTTCACATTCGGTCTCCTTATATAAAAAAGCGATTCATTTTGAACCGCTTTTTCTTATTTATCGCCCTTGTTACGAATAACAAAGCCTGTTTTCTTTTCGCTTGAAGTATTGCGTGGTTTTTTATTATCCTTACGGTAACGTTTTTCCTTATCAAAACGATCGTTGCCACGACTTCCTTTGTTGAACTCATCACGACGACCACCACGACGGTTGTCTCCACGGCGATTATCACGACGGTCATCTCCACGACGACCTCCTTTAGCTTTACCACCGAAGCCATTACCTGACGGTTTAAACGGTAGTGGTTTTTCACGCGCAATCTCCACTTCAGGAAGGCTATCTGGATCTTGGACTGTCAGACTCAAGATATACATTGCCAATTCTTCTGGAGTAAATTCGGCAGCTAGCTTACGAGCGTCCTTACCAAATTTCTCAAAGTTGGCACGAATGGTTTCATCTGCAAAATCACGTTCGATTTTCTTGAGAGCTACTTGTTTTTTAGCTTGGAAGGCTTCTTCTGCACTTGCAGGTTTGAGACCTTTCATGCGTTTCTTAGTCAAGTTTTCAATGATTTGGAGGTAGCCCATTTCATTTGGTGATACGAAAGTAATAGACTGACCTGACTTACCAGCACGACCTGTACGACCGATACGGTGAACATAGCTTTCAGGATCTTGTGGAATATCGTAGTTATAGACATGGGTCACACCTGAAATATCCAAGCCACGCGCTGCAACGTCCGTCGCAACTAAAACATCAAGGTTCCCATTTTTGAAGTCACGAAGGACACGAAGACGTTTGTTTTGGTCTAGGTCTCCATGAATTCCTTCTGCACGGAAGCCACGGATTTTCAGACCACGAGTCAATTCATCCACACGGCGCTTGGTACGACCAAATACGATAGCAAGTTCTGGTTGTTCCACATCCATGAGACGAGTCATGGTATCAAATTTTTCTTGTTCTTTAACTCGGATGTAGTATTGATCAACCAATTCTGTGGTCAATTCCTTAGCAGCAATCTTGACATGCTCAGGTTCTTTCATAAACTGAACACCGATACGTTTGATGGCATCTGGCATAGTTGCTGAGAAGAGCAAGGTTTGTCTATTTTCAGGGACACGCGAGATAATGGCTTCGATGTCTTCAAGAAAGCCCATGTTGAGCATTTCATCGGCTTCGTCAAGGATAAGCGTTTCAATATCTTGTAATTTCAAGGCCTTGCGTTTAATCAAGTCCAAGAGGCGACCTGGAGTTCCCACCACGATATGGGCACCAGATTTAAGAGCCTTAATTTGTTTTTCAATGCTTGATCCACCATATACTGAGCGGACTTTGACTCCCTTACTACGACCAAAGCGGAAGAGTTCTTCTTGACTTTGGACAGCGAGTTCACGAGTTGGAGCGATAACCAAGGCTTGGATGGTCGCTTCTTCTGTACGGATTTTTTCAAGGGTTGGCAAGCCAAAGGCTGCGGTTTTTCCTGTACCAGTCTGAGCTTGACCGATAACGTCCTTGCCTTCTAGAGCCAAAGGAATGGTTTGTTCTTGGATAGGACTGGCTTCTACAAAACCAGCTTTTTCAATCTCTGCTAGCAAATCAGCAGACAAGTTTAATTCATTAAATTTCACGTTGTTCTTCTTTCTAAAGGTGGTGCGAAGCCACCCTATAGGACTTAGTTTATACTTTTCTTTTTATGACGTATTTTCATATGCTGGATACAAAATCGTGTTGCTTCTTTTCCACAAAAGAAAAGTACTGTTTTCTTTGCAACCCATCTAGTATAACACAAGACCAGAGCAAAAGATAGCCCCATTTCTACAGAAAATCATGTAAGCGGTTTTTGGCTTTCCTTTTTGATGGAACGACCTAGATAATAAGACAAAGCCAAGGCGATACTATATAAAATGATAAAAACGAACAAGGTTTGTGTGTAAGAATGAGCCATTTTATAAGTTTCTGCTAATAAAATAGGTCCTGCTAAACCAGCCATGGCCCAAGCTGTTAAAATATATCCATGCAGAGCAGCCAATTCCTTGGTTCCAAAAATATCACTGAGATAAGCTGGAATCAAAGAAAAACCAGCTCCATAGCAAGTCATCAAAATAGACATAGCGACTACAAATAAAACGGAATCTGTAAAGAGCCAAAGTGAGAGAGAAAAGAAAAGATTGACAAGCAGTAATATACTAAAGGTTAGGGGGCGACCGATATAGTCAGATAAGCTCGCCCAGAGCAAGCGACCAAATCCATTGAAAATCCCTAAAACGCCCACCATTACTGCTGCATGACTTGTAGACAAGCCAGCCATCTCCTGTGCCATTGGCGATGCCGCTGAAATTAAGCCTAAACCACAAGCTATGTTGATAAAGAAAATAATCCAAAGTATATAAAACCGATTGCTTTTTAGAGCCTGATTTGCAGCCATTCCTTGCGTCAAAGAGGCTGTTTTTTCTTTCCCTGAAGCAGATAAAATTGCAAGCTCTTGCTCATTTGGACGCTTAATGAATTGTGAAGCTAGGAGCATGATAATAAAGTAACTTGCACCTAAAATATAAAAAGTTTCTACAAGCCCTACCCCTGCGATGAGATGTTGCGCTATGGGACTAGTCAATAAAGAAGCAAAACCAAACCCCATAATCGCTAAACCTGTTGCGAGACCACGTTTATCAGGAAACCATTTTATAATCGTTGACACAGGGGTAATATAGCCTGCTCCCAAACCAAGCCCACCTAAAATGCCATAAGCGAGATACAACAACCACAGTTCCTGACGGTCTATCGCAAATCCTGTTAAGATATTTCCACCTGCGTATAGAAAAGCAGATAGACTCCCCATGACTCTCGGACCAAATTTTTCTACCAAACGTCCCATAAATGCAGCAGATAAGCCCAAACAAAAGATTGCTAGACTAAAGGCAAAGGCAACAGAAGCCTGATCCCATCCCGTTTTTTCAATAATAGGGTTGCGATAAACACTCCAAGCATAAGTAGAACCCAGCATTAAGTGTAAAATGACCCCAGCAAAGGCAATAATATAACGATTCGATTTCATAAAACCTCCTATTTTCGGACATTTATTCTATCTTATATAAAAATAGATAGGATTTTAGTTTATCAAGCTTGTCAAAAAATTACTAGTTTTTTGTCTGGAAAGCGTTTTTATCTTTTTCTGTCTTTTTCGTAGCAGAATTGTGCAAAAGTTTTTTTCTTGTGCTAGAATGAAATGCGAATAGGAGGAACTCTAAATGTTAACTTATGATTTAATCGTTATCGGATTTGGTAAAGCTGGTAAAACACTAGCTGGTAAATTGGCTTCAGCTGGCAAAAAAGTTGCCCTCATTGAACGTAGCAAAGCTATGTACGGTGGAACTTGTATCAACATCGGATGTATCCCAACTAAAACTTTGCTAGTTGCTGCTGAGAAAGACTTGTCTTTTGAAGAAGTCATTGCTACCAAAAACACGATCACTGGTCGCCTCAATGGTAAAAACTATGCTACTGTTGCAGGTACAGGCGTAGATATCTTTGATGCGGAAGCTCACTTCCTTTCAAATAAAGTCATTGAAATTCAAGCTGGTGATGAAAAGAAAGAACTGACTGCTGAAACAATCGTCATCAATACTGGTGCTGTTTCAAACGTCTTGCCAATCCCTGGACTTGCTACAAGCAAAAACGTCTTTGACTCAACAGGTATCCAAAACTTGGACAAATTGCCTGAAAACCTTGGAGTCCTTGGTGGTGGAAATATCGGTCTTGAATTTGCCGGCCTTTACAACAAACTTGGAAGCAAGGTCACAGTTCTAGATGCCTTGGATACTTTCCTTCCTCGTGCAGAACCTTCCATCGCAGCTCTTGCTAAACAATACATGGAAGAAGATGGCATTGAATTGCTTCAAAATATCCATACTACTGAAATCAAAAACGATGGTGACCAAGTCCTTGTCGTGACTGAAAACGAAACTTACCGTTTCGACGCCCTTCTCTACGCAACTGGACGCAAACCAAATGTAGAACCACTTCAACTTGAAAATACAGATATTGAACTAACTGAACGTGGCGCTATTAAAGTAGACAAACATTGTCAAACAAACGTTCCTGGTGTCTTTGCAGTTGGAGATGTCAACGGTGGCCTTCAATTTACTTACATTTCACTTGATGACTTCCGTGTTGTTTACAGCTACCTTGCTGGAGATGGTAGCTACACGCTTGAAGACCGTCTCAATGTACCAAACACCATGTTTATCACACCTGCCCTTTCACAAGTCGGTTTGACTGAAAGCCAAGCGGCTGATTTGAAACTTCCATACGCCGTTAAGGAAATCCCTGTTGCAGCAATGCCTCGTGGCCATGTAAATGGAGACCTTCGCGGAGCTTTCAAAGCTGTTGTTAATACTGAAACAAAAGAAATTCTTGGAGCAAGCATCTTTTCAGAAGGTTCTCAAGAAATCATCAACATCATCACTGTTGCTATGGACAACAAAATTCCTTACACTTACTTCACAAAACAAATCTTCACTCACCCAACCTTGGCTGAGAACTTGAATGACTTGTTTGCGATTTAAGTTGAAATCTCATCTTAACTGACAGCCCTCTTTGGGCTGTTTTTGCTTCTGCGAAACACCAAATCTGTCTTTTCCCTCTTTTGTGATATAATAGAAACATGAACTTAAAAACTACTTTGGGCCTTCTTGCTGGGCGTTCTTCCCACTTCGTTTTAAGCCGTCTTGGCCGTGGAAGTACGCTCCCAGGAAAACTTGCCCTTCAATTTGATAAAGATATTTTACAAAACCTTGCTAAGAACTACGAGATTGTCGTGGTCACTGGAACCAACGGAAAAACCTTGACAACTGCCCTCACTGTCGGCATTTTAAAAGAGGTTTATGGTCAAGTTCTAACCAACCCAAGCGGTGCTAACATGATCACAGGAATTGCGACAACCTTCTTAACAGCCAAATCTTCTAAAACTGGGAAAAATATTGCCGTCCTAGAAATCGATGAAGCCAGCCTATCTCGTATCTGTGACTATATCCAGCCAAGCCTTTTTGTCATCACCAACATCTTCCGTGACCAGATGGATCGCTATGGTGAGATTTACACAACTTATAAGATGATTTTGGATGCTATTCGTAAGGTGCCTACTGCCACTGTTCTTCTTAATGGAGATAGTCCACTTTTCTACAAACCAGCTATTCCAAATCCTATACAGTATTTTGGTTTTGACTTGGAGAAAGGGCCAGCCCAGCTGGCTCACTATAATACAGAAGGGATTCTCTGTTCTGACTGCCAAGGAATCCTCAAATATGAGCATAATACCTATGCAAATTTGGGTGCCTATATCTGTGAAGGCTGTGGATGTAAACGTCCTGATCTGGACTATCGCTTGACAGAACTGGTTGAGTTGACCAACAATCGCTCTCGCTTTGTCATTGACGGACAAGAATACGGTATTCAAATCGGTGGTCTCTACAATATCTACAACGCCCTAGCTGCAGTTGCTATCGCCCGTTTCCTTGGTGCAGATTCACAACTCATCAAGCAGGGATTTGACAAGAGCCGTGCAGTCTTTGGACGCCAAGAAACCTTCCACATCGGGGACAAGGAATGTACCCTCGTCTTGATTAAAAATCCAGTCGGTGCGACCCAAGCTATCGAGATGATTAAACTAGCTCCTTATCCATTTAGCCTATCTGTCCTCCTAAATGCCAACTATGCAGATGGAATTGACACCAGCTGGATCTGGGATGCTGATTTTGAACAAATCACTGATATGGACATTCCTGAAATCAACGCTGGCGGTGTTCGCCATTCTGAAATCGCACGTCGTCTACGAGTAACAGGCTATCCAGCTGAGAAAATCACTGAAACAAGTAGTCTGGAACAAGTTCTTAAAACCATTGAGAACCAAGACTGCAAGCATGCTTATATTCTGGCTACCTATACTGCTATGCTTGAATTCCGCGAACTGCTGGCTAGTCGTCAGATTGTTAGAAAGGAGATGAACTAATGGTTTATACTTCACTTTCCTCAAAAGATGGCAATTACCCCTATCAGCTCAACATTGCCCACCTCTACGGTAACCTCATGAATACCTACGGGGACAATGGAAACATCCTCATGCTCAAGTATGTTGCTGAAAAACTGGGAGCCCATGTGACGGTTGACATCGTTTCTCTCCATGATGATTTTGATGAAAACCACTATGACATCGCCTTTTTTGGTGGTGGTCAAGACTTTGAACAAAGTATTATTGCAGACGACCTACCTGCTAAAAAAGAGAGCATTGACAACTACATCCAAAATGACGGTGTGGTTCTGGCTATCTGCGGTGGTTTCCAACTATTGGGTCAATATTATATTGAAGCTTCAGGGAGACGTATCGAAGGGCTAGGTGTCATGGGCCACTACACGCTCAACCAGACCAATAACCGTTTTATCGGTGACATCAAGATTCACAATGAAGATTTCAATGAAACCTACTATGGCTTTGAAAATCATCAGGGCCGTACCTTCCTCTCAGATGATCAAAAACCACTGGGACAGGTTGTCTATGGAAATGGAAATAACGAAGAAAAAGTCGGCGAAGGGGTTCATTATAAGAATGTCTTTGGTTCCTACTTCCACGGGCCTATCCTCTCTCGTAATGCCAATCTGGCTTATCGCCTAGTCACTACAGCCCTCAAGAAGAAATATGGTCAGGACATCCAACTCCCTGCCTATGAAGATATTCTCAGCCAAGAAATCGCTGAAGAATACAGTGATGTCAAAAGCAAGGCTGACTTTTCTTAAACAAAAGGAAATTATATCAAAGAACTCTGTTATCTTGTGGGAGTTCTTTTTGTCTGTTCTTTTACCCTTCTCCCTTGCATTTTCTCTCATTTTTTGCCAAAATAGAGGAGTAGAAAGAAGGTAGCATATGTCTAAATTACAACAAATCGTAACATATCTTGAATCAGAAAAACTAGACGTCGCTGTCGTATCTGACCCCGTCACAATCAATTACCTCACTGGCTTTTACAGTGATCCCCATGAACGCCAAATGTTCCTTTTTATCCTAGCGGATCAAGAACCCCTCCTCTTTGTCCCAGCCCTTGAGGTTGAGCGTGCTACTAGCACTGTTTCCTTCCCAGTTGTGGGCTATGTGGATTCTGAAAATCCATGGCAAAAAATGAAACATGCTCTACCACAGCTTGATTTCAAACGTGTCGCTGTTGAGTTTGACAATCTCATCTTAACCAAATATCATGGCTTGAAAATAGTCTTTGAAACTGCTGAGTTTGACAACCTCACACCTCGTATCCAACGCATGCGCCTCATCAAATCAGCTGATGAAGTGCAAAAAATGATGGTTGCAGGTCTCTATGCGGACAAGGCTGTTAAGGTTGGTTTTGATAATATTTCTCTTGATAAGACAGAGACAGATATCATCGCTCAAATTGACTTTGCCATGAAACGTGAAGGCTATGAAATGAGCTTTGATACCATGGTCTTGACTGGTGATAATGCTGCAAATCCGCACGGCATTCCGGCAGCTAACAAAGTTGAGAATAACGCCCTTCTCCTCTTTGACCTTGGTGTTCTAGTCAACGGTTACGCATCAGACATGACTCGTACAGTCGCTGTCGGTAAACCTGACCAATTCAAGAAAGACATTTACAACTTGACTCTTGAAGCCCAACAAGCTGCCCTTGACTTTATCAAGCCAGGTGTGACTGCCCATGAAGTGGACCGCGCTGCCCGTGAGGTCATCGAAAAAGCTGGTTATGGCGAGTACTTCAACCACCGTCTCGGTCATGGTATCGGTATGGATGTTCACGAATTCCCATCTATCATGGAAGGAAACGACATGGTCATCGAAGAAGGCATGTGCTTCTCTGTTGAACCAGGAATCTATATCCCTGGTAAAGTCGGTGTCCGTATCGAAGACTGCGGTGTTGTTACCAAGAATGGCTTCGACCTCTTTACAAGTACCAGCAAAGACTTACTTTATTTTGATTAATATTCATCTAATACTCAATGAAAAT
>NZ_VMLJ01000013.1:0-25622 GCF_013276615.1 Streptococcus sp. 1621 | reverse complement strand
ACGAAGTCAGTAACCATATATACGGTAAGGCGACGCTGACGTGGTTTGAAGAGATTTTCGAAGAGTATAAAATCTTCCCACAATAAAACGCATACTATCAAGGTTTTCAATACCTGATACTATGCGTTTTTTCTGATTTTTAGGACTTTCTCCACATCCTCTTTACTTAATCTTCTTAATACTTTGACTAAGGATAAATCCTACAATCATCCCTACCATATTTTGCATGAAATTTGGTAAGATCTCTGGTAGGGCTGCTGTCCAGCCATTCATCAATGTAGAACCCAAGGCGTAACCCCCTACCATGGCAATCGTTGCTAAGATAAGGCCTAACCACTGAGTTTTTCCTTTAAGTCCTGCGAAAAATCCCTGCAAGCCATGGTTGAGCAAGCTAAAGAACATCCACTGAGGGTAGCCTGATAAGAGGTCAATCAAGAAACCTGCTAGTCCTCCGACTACAGCCCCTTCGCGACTACCAAAGTAGAAGGCCGTAAAGAAGACACCCGCATCTAAAAGAGTTAGAATGCCTGTCGGTGTTGGAATTTTTAAGAAATAACCTAGAACCACAGAGAGGGCGGTTAATAGTGATACAAGGGCGATTTTAGTTGTTTTGGTTTGCTTCATATTGTCTTACTCCATACTGATCTGCTTGTGCAATAGCACGATAAACGAAAGCCTTAGAGCTTTCTACTGCTGGTAAAAGTTCATCACCTTTGACTAGATGACTGGCAATGCTGGAGGCAAAGGTACAACCTGCACCAGCATTTTGCCCTTGGATGACGGGATTTTCTAGGACTGTAAAGGTTTGTCCATCATAAAAGACATCTACAGCCTTGTCCTGACTAAGGCGATTGCCTCCCTTGATAATGACTGCTGACGCTCCTAAGTCATGCAATTTCTGTGCTGCAGTTTTCATATCTTCAAGGGTTCTAATCTCTTGATCTGCTAGTAATTCTGCTTCAGGAAGATTAGGCGTAATCACACTGACATGAGGGAAAAAGCGAATCAATTCTTGACAGAGCTCACTTACAGCTACGTCGTGCGTTTCCTTGCAGACCAAGACAGGATCCAGAACCACAGGCACTCCTGGGCGTTGTTTGATAAAGTCCAATGCCTTCTCAGCCACACTGACAGTTGGAAGAAGACCAATCTTAATTCCCCCAAACTCCACATCACGCAAGCTATCTAATTCATGTTGAAAAATGGTATCGTCAGTTGGAAAGACTTCAAATCCTTTTTCTGTCAAGGCTGTCAAACAAGTCACTGCTACAAAGCCATGCAAGCCGTTCAAGGTATAGGTAGCCAAATCCGCGGACAAACCACCACCACTAAAAATATCATTTCCAGAAAGTGCTAAAATACGATTATTCTTCATAACGAATCTCCTTTAAATATAAACCATTTGGTGCTGCAGTGGGACCTGCAAGTTGCCTGTCCTTTTTCTCCAAGATGAGGTCAATCTGCTCTACTGGCATGCGGTTATTGCCAATTTTGAGTAGCGTCCCCACCATATTGCGAATCTGCTTATACAAGAAACCATTTCCTGAAAAGGTAAAGGTCAAAAACTGGCCTGTCTCATCCACCCTAAGGCTAGCTTCTGTAATAGTGCGAACCTTATCTTCTACACTAGTCCCAGAGGCTGTAAAGCCTGTGAAATCGTGGGTTCCCTCTAGCTTTTTGATTGCAATCTGCATTTGTTCCACATCGAGTTGGTAGGGAAAGTGAGTGGCATAGTGACGGCGCATCGGATTTTTGGGACGCCCCCTATCCACGATAAACTCATAGGTTTTGCTATGTTTGGCATAACGGCAATGAAAATCATCCGCTACAAGCTCAATCGAGATCACATCAATATCTTCAGGGGACTGAGTGTCTAGAGCAAAACGGAGCTTCTCCTCATCCATTTGATAAGGCAGGTCAAAATGAATAACCTGTCCTAAAGCATGAACCCCACTATCTGTCCTACCAGCACCGTGAACAGTGATAGCTTGCCCCTTATTTAACCTGGTCAAGGTTTTTTCAATTTCTTCCTGAACGCTACGCGCATGAGGCTGGCGCTGAAAACCAGCAAAGGCGTAACCATCATAGGAAATAGTTGCTTTATATCTCGTCATAACTTCTATTTTATCAAGAAAATAATCTGTAAACAAGTTCCTAAATCAAATAGTGTCTGGGTACAAAATTCACAAAAAGAAAAACTTAGGAAACCAATCCTAAGCTCTCTTTTGAAGTAAGTACATGACAAAGATAGATGTTACAATCAACCAACCTCCTAAGATGGTAAAGACTAGCATGCCATTGTGAGTTAGTAAGCCAATTGCACCTAGAACAAATGGGGTCGTAAAGGCTCCAAAACTACAGCCTAAAACTGCAAATGAAGTGGCTTGATTGAGGAGTTTAGCTGGAATTCGTTCAGAGACAAGTTGAAAAACTGTCGTCAAGGCTACACTGTAGGCAAAACCAGCCAGAATGCTTCCTGCTACTACCACCCACAAGGATGGAGCCAGAGCAATCACAATTTGCCCTAAACCGAAGGTAATACCAGACCAGAGGAGCAGTTTCTCTTTAAAGATAGAAATCAAGAAAGAAAAACTCACACCAGCCACAATCCCGATCAACTGCATGACACTAAGAACAAAACTAGATAACTGGGCATCTCCAAGTCCTCTTTCCACCATCAAACTTGGAATACGAATAGTAATAGCCGTATTGGTACAAACTACAACCGCTGCTTCAATAGCTAGGGTAAAAATCAAGCCTTTCATTTCTCGAGTTAAGCGACTTGCTTCCTTCGCTTTTTTCTTGACTTCTTTCTTTTCTTTTCTATAAGGGACAAAGAGCAGATAAAGGGTCAGCACCAAAAATCCAGCACTATAAGCTAGGAAGGTAGCTGTCCAACCAAAGGCCAACAACTGGCCGACTGCCAAGGTAATGAGAGAAGCTCCAACAACCTCTGCAGAACCACGTAGCCCTAACATCTGAATTCGCGTTTTCCCTTGATAACGCTCACTGATGATAGAAATAGCCTTGGCATTGATCATCCCAACTCCCAAACCAAAAAGAATCCGTGTTCCAAATACAAAAGGATAGGCTTGATACCAAAAGGGTGCTGTTCCACTCAGTGATAAAATCAGCAATCCCAAACTAATTTGTAAGCGCTCAGGAAAGATTTTTTCTAAAAAACCATTTAGTAGTAACATCATCATAATCCCAAAAGAGGGCAAGCTCGCCAAAAGCTCAATTTGTTCCTTAGGATAACCTTGATAATAGTCAAACATGGCTGGCAGGGCACTCGAGATGGAAAAGGACGTAATCAAAACGAGGGAGAGAGCCAAAATACTGGCCCGTTCTAAAAATTGTTTCATGAAATCTCTTTCTATATTTCTCTTAATCTTCTAATTTTTTGATAGTTATCAAACAAGCAAGAAAAGAAGAAGCCTCTTTAGTGTACAGACTCCTTCTTAAACTCGAAAATGAATCCCTTGTGTCTTAGGATGACTTTCTCTTGATTTGCTTAATAAAGTAGAAGATAAATCCTGCTACCATATAGGCAACAAAGATAATCAGACACCACTTGAATACGACATCCCATCCCTTGTTCACATTCAAAAAGAAGTAAGGGAAAGGATTATCCTTGGCATTTGGAATATTGAGTTTTAGAACCAAGCCATTAAAAAGAGCAAACATCATATACAGCAAGGGTAAAATCGTCCACACAATTGGATCCCAAATCTTGTATTGACCCTGTTTGTCAAAAAAGAGGGTATCTGCGAAAAACCAGAGGGGAACGATATAGTGGCAAAGGAAATTTTCCAGAGTATAGAAATTAGTCGCAATGGGCGCTAAGAGGAAATGGTAAATCACACAGGTAATCATGATACTCATGGTGACCCCACCTTTTAAACGCAAGAGACTTGGTCTTTGCCAGTTTTCACCTACACGGCTCATAACCTTTAGGAGATAAAGGGTAAAAATAGTTACCAAGAGGTTGGACAGAACCGTGTAATAGAGAAGCATCCCAAAACCACCATGCTTGGTAATTTCAAGATAAACTCCCGTAAAAGCCGCTAGAAACAAGAAGATACGGCTATAAAATACAAATTTATAGTGTTTTGACATACTTAAATCTTCTTCACAAACTCTGATTTGAGTTTCATGGCACCAAAACCATCAATCTTACAGTCGATATTGTGGTCGCCTTCTACGATGCGGATATTTTTCACGCGCGTCCCTTGTTTCAAATCTTTTGGCGCACCTTTTACTTTCAAGTCCTTGATGAGAGTTACTGTATCACCGTCAGCCAATTTATTTCCGTTGGCATCGATAGCGACAAGGCCCTCTTCTACATCTGCAACTTCAGCAGGATTCCACTCATAAGCACACTCTGGGCAAACCAGTAGGGCACCGTCTTCGTAGACATACTCTGAGTTACATTTTGGACAATTTGGTAAGTTGTTCATGGTTTCTCCTTATCATCATTCACTATTCTTTGAAAATCAAAATTTCTCGAACAGCAACTATTATACCCTAAAATCAGCATTTTGACAAATTTAGAAAAAACCGATATCCATCTATCGGCTTTTCTACATTTACATTCTTTTTTCAGCTTCTGCTTTGATTTTTTCAACTACTTCTTGAATGTTCAATCCAGTTGTATCAAGGTAAACTGCATCCTCTGCTTGTTTGAGAGGCGAAGTCTCACGATGACTATCCTTGTAGTCACGCGCAGCAATTTCCTCTTTTAGTATTTCAAGGTTTGTTTCAATTCCCTTGGCAATATTTTCCTTGTAACGACGCTCTGCTCTTTCATCTACCGAAGCTACTAGGAAAATTTTTAATTCTGCTTGTGGCAATACAACAGTTCCAATATCGCGGCCATCCATGACAATCCCGCCTTGCTGGGCGATTTTTTGTTGGAGAGAAACCAGTTTCTCACGCACTTGAGGAATTGCTGCAATAGCAGAAACATGATTGGTCACTTCATTTTCACGGATAGGATGAGTAATATCCACATCGCCTACAAAGACAAGCTGATCTCCAGTTTCTGAGCGTCCAAAGCTGATTGGATGCTGGTCCAACAAGGCTAGAAGGGCTTCGACTTCTTCTACTCCTAACTGGTTCTTGAGAGCCATGTAGGTCGCTGCACGATACATGGCACCTGTATCTAGGTAAGTATAACCAAAATCCTTAGCAATAATCTTTGCGACCGTACTCTTACCACTTGAAGCAGGACCGTCAATAGCAATTTGAATTGTTTTCATATCGGCTCCTATTTTATTTTTATAACATCACCTGGATTAGCAAACCAAGATCCTGTAGCCATGTGCCCAGGATTCAAGGCCTCTAACTGAGCAATGGAGATTCCTGCACGAGCTGCAATAGCTGCTTCCCCTTCTCCTGCTAAGACTTTTGTCGTCCCTTCTGGATCTGTAGCTTCCTCCGAGTGTTCAGAAGAAGATTCTGAACTCTGTTCAGGCTGGGAACTACTAGATGATGAAATCTGTACTACATTTGCATCTGAATCGTGAAAATCTTTCAAGGCTGCTGTGCGATTACTCCCACCTGATGAAAGATAGATGAGAACAATAATCATCACCACCACAATTACAAAGAAAATACTGGCTAGGATCGTCAAGACACGATTGGCCACTACATCTCTGCCTTGAGTTCTCTTACGACGTTCTGATCTTGTTTCTTCTTGATTTTCATAAATATCTTCTTGCCACGGTTCTTTTTCCATACCCTGCTCCTTGTTTTTTTTTACTTTTCTTATTACAATATAAATATGAAAATCACACTTATACCTGAACGATGCATCGCCTGTGGGCTTTGCCAAACTTATTCTGATTTATTTGATTACCACGATAATGGAATCGTGCGTTTTTACGATGACCCTGACCAACTAGAAAAAGAAATTTCTCCTAGCCAGGATGTCTTAGAGGCTGTTAAAAATTGCCCAACTCGCGCCCTGATTAGCAATCAGGAAGCCTAAATCAATAGCGATAATCCACTTCCTCTAGTTTAGCACATTTCCATGTAAAATTATAGTCTTTTCACTTTATTTTTTTCTGTAAAATCAGGAAGGTCACTTTTTTCTTTGATCAGATAAAGTGGTCTTTTTTTAGTCTCCAAATAAATTTTACTAATGTACTTGCCGAGAATCCCAATGGTCAAGAGTTGAATGCCTCCAAGAAAGAGAATGACAGCCATCAGAGAGGTCCAACCTGATGTCGGATTGCCCAAAATGAGGGTCCGAACCACAACAAAAAAGGTCATCAGTAGAGAAATAAAACAAGATAGGAGACCAGCTACAAAGGCTATAGTCAAGGGAAAATCTGAAAAATTAACAATCCCTTCAATGGAGTAGAAAAAGAGTTGCCTAAAACTCCAACTGGTCTTGCCAGCCTTCCTTTCGACATTTGGATAGTCCAGATAGTGGGTTTTAAAGCCGACCCAGGCAAAAAGTCCCTTCGAAAAACGATTGGACTCAGTCAAGCTTAAAATGGCATCGACCACAGACCTTCTCATCATGCGAAAATCACGAACACCTGACGGCAGGGCTACTGGACTGATTTTTTTCATGAAGCCGTAAAAGAGATCAGCACAGAAACTGCGAAAGAAGGGTTCTCCCTCCCGACTGGTTCTGCGTGTTCCTACACAGTCTAAATCTGCATTCTGGTCTAGTAAGTTTTTCATCTCAAGCAACATACTAGGAGGATCTTGGAGATCTGCATCCATCACCACCACCAGATCTCCTGTCGCATATTGCAAGCCTGCATATAGAGCAGCTTCTTTGCCAAAATTTCGCGAGAAAGAAATATAATGAACTGCCGGATTTTGTTCTCGATAGGCCTTTAAGAGTCTCAAGGTCCCATCACTTGATCCATCATCGACAAAAACATACTCGATTTCTGTTTCCAAATCTGGAAGTAAAGCTTCCAAAGCCTGATAAAAAAGAGGAAGTACTTCCTCTTCGTTTAAACAGGGGACAATGATTGACATCACCATCTTAGTCTTCAAATCCATTTGGATGCTTGCTTTGCCAACGCCATGCGTCTTCACACATTTGGGTGATGCCGAGTTCTGCTTCCCAGCCGAGTTCTGCTTTGGCTTTTGCAGGATCTGAATAGCAGGCTGCGATATCCCCTGGGCGACGTTCTACAATGCGGTAAGGAATTGGGCGCCCCACTGCTTTTTCCATGTTTTGGATAATTTCAAGAACAGAATAGCCTTTACCAGTTCCAAGGTTATAAACATTTAGACCTGAACCTTTTTGAATTTTTTTCAGAGCTGCAACGTGACCTTTAGCCAAATCGACAACATGGATATAGTCACGAACACCTGTTCCATCTTCCGTATCGTAATCATCTCCAAACACTTGCACTTGCTCTAGTTTACCAACGGCTACTTGAGTCACATATGGCAAGAGATTGTTTGGAATACCGTTTGGATTTTCTCCCAAATCTCCACTCTCATGGGCTCCGATTGGGTTAAAGTAACGAAGCAAGACCACATTCCATTCTGAGTCTGCTTTGTAAATATCCGTCAAAATTTCCTCTAGCATAAGCTTGGTGCGGCCATATGGGTTGGTCACTGAAAGTGGGAAATCTTCCAAGATTGGCACTGTATGCGGATCTCCGTAAACTGTCGCAGAAGAACTGAAAATAATGTTTTTACAGTTGTTTTCTTCCATGACCTTCAAAAGACTAACAGTTCCAGCGATATTGTTGTCATAGTAGGCAAGAGGGATACGGGTTGATTCGCCAACAGCCTTCAAACCAGCAAAGTGAATGACCCCTGTTGGTTCTTCTTGTTTGAAAATATCTCTGAGAGTATCAGTATCACGAATATCTGCCCCATAAAACGGAATTTCAACTCCTGTGATTCTTTCAACAACTTCTAAACTTTTTCTGTTACTATTCACAAGGTTATCCACCACAACAACCTGATGACCTGCTTGGATTAACTCAATAACTGTGTGGGTTCCGATAAAACCTGCTCCACCCGTTACCAAAATCTTTTCTTGCATCTTTTTTCCTCGATTCTCGGATCATTTTTTCTTATTTTACCATTTTTGATAGGGAATGTCATTTGCCATCCTAGAGGGGAGGCTAAAATTTCAGTAAAATTCTTATTTGCTTTTTACTCGTTTGACATAGTTTTCAATTGGGTAGTTTGCTGGGTCTAAGGTCATTTCCCTGCTTTGGACCAGTTGGGCTAGGTGGTAACCAATGATAGGACCAGTTGTGAGGCCTGATGAACCTAGTCCACTAGCAGCATAGACACCTGCTAAGCCAGGTACTTGCCCAAAGAAAGGTGAGAAATCACTGGTATAGGCACGGATTCCCACACGCTCAGCTCTTGAAGTCGCTACTGCCAAGATTGGATAGTGAGGCAAGGCTGCCTCCTCCATTTGTTGGAGTAAGGTTTCATCTACCGTCAAATCAAATCCCATGTCATTTTCATGGGTAGCGCCTAGGGATGATTTCCCACCTGCAAAAGGAATCAAATCCCACTCCCCTTCTGGCATAACAACAGGGTAAGCTGCCATGTCTTGGGCAAGCTGATAATCTCGGAGTTGTCCTTTCTGAGGACGAACATCTACAGCATAACCCAAGGGTTCTAATATGTGACCCAACCAAGCTCCCGTTGCCAAAACAACCTGGTCAAACACCTCTTCACCAATCTGGTAACCTGATGCTAAAGGTGTCAGAGTCACTTTTTCTTTGACCAGCTTGACATGACTGGCTTCCAGCAAACGAGTCACTAAGAGTTGACCATCTACTCTCGCTCCACCAGAAGCATAGAGCAAGCGGTCAAATCCCTGTAAGCCAGGGAATAATTCATTAGCTGATACTTGGTCTAGAATGGCTAATTGCCCTATCAAGGGAGATTCTTCTCTACGCTGGAGGGCTAGTTGATAGAGTTCTTCCAACTTGGATTCATCTCTTTTCAGGAGAAAGACTCCCGAACGTTGGTAAAAGTTGATTTCTTGCCCTGACTTGTCTAAATCAGCTAATAAATCCACATAAAAATCAGCCCCCAAGCGCGCCATCTTGTACCAAGCTTTATTGCGGCGTTTGGAAAACCAAGGACTGATAATTCCTGCTGCAGCCTTGGTTGCCTGACCCTGTCCATGGTCAAAAACGGTCACCTCTAGGTCACTTTCTTTCGAGAGGTAGTAGGCAGCTGTTGCTCCCACAATTCCTGCTCCGATAATAGCAACTTTTTTCATTGTTTTCACTTTCTAACTAGATATGGTGGAAAGGATTGGTCGATGCTTGACTAGGTACAATATCAATAGTCCAGCCATTTTCTCCTTTCCATTGATTAAGAAGCTCTGCGATTTTTTCCACAAACAGCACTTCGATATAGTGTCCTGGATCCAGTGCCAACAAGCCATCAGACAGCATATCCTGGGCAGTGTGGTAGTAAATATCACCAGTGATATAGACATCCGCTCCTTTAGCTAAAGCATCCTTATAGAAAGACTGCCCGCTACCACCACAGATGGCAACTCTTGAAATAGGCTTCTGCAAATCGCTCTCTTGATAATGCACCAATCGAAGGCTATCTAAACCAAAGACTTGCTTGACATTCTGGGCCAATTCCTCAAATGTCTGAGGCTGAATATTTCCAATACGTCCAATCCCACGTTCAGGGCCTGTTTCCTGCAGATAAGTCGTTTCCTCGATACCTAACATCTGACAGAACCAGTCATTGAGACCATTTTCAACGATGTCAATATTGGTATGACTTACATAAACTGCAACGTCATGCTTGATGAGATCAATGTAAATCTGATTTTGTGGACGGCTGGCTACCAAATCCTTGATGGGACGGAAAATCGGCGCGTGCTTGACAATAATCAAGTCCACACCCTTTTCAATGGCTTCAGCCACCGTTTCTTCACGAATATCCAGAGCAACCATGACCCTTTGGATATCCTTGTCCAAAGTTCCAATTTGCAGGCCACGACTGTCTCCCTCCATAGAAAATTCCTGGGGGCAAAAGGCTTCATAAGCTTGGATCACTTCACTTGCTAACATGGAGCACCTCCTTGATGGCTTGAATTTTATCGACTAGAACTTGACGTTCCTCCAGATTTTTTTCTGGGATTTGTCCAAGGGCAAACTCTAGCTTAGCAGCTTCTTTTTGCCATTTTTGGACAAAGACTGGACTGACCTCTTTGCACAAGAAAGGGCCAAAGTGAACATCAATGGCTGATAGCTTCATTTGTCCTGCTTCCACCACCAAAATCTCGTAAAACTTGCCAGCTTCTTCTAAGATGCTTTCAGCTACAATCTGAAACCCATTCTCTTGTAGCCAGATGCGCAAGTCGTCTTCACGATTATTGGGCTGGAGGATCAATCGTTCTACATTAGCTAACTTGTCCAAGCCTTCTTCTAAAATCCTAGCAATCAAACGACCACCCATACCAGCAATGGTAATGACAGACACTTGGTCTGCCTCTTCAAAAGCTGCCAGCCCATTGGCTAAACGGACTTGGATTTTCTCCTTTAGACCATGAGCTTCAACGTTTTTGACTGCGGACTGGTAGGGACCTTCCACCACCTCACCTGCAATAGCACTTTTAATTTGGCCTCTCTCGACCAAGTCGATAGGCAGATAAGCATGGTCACTTCCCACATCTAATAAAATGGCTCCCTGTGGCACAAAGGAAGCCACTAATTCTAATCTCTTTGAAATCATTCTCTCTCACTTTCCAAACTCTATTACCTCTTATTATACCACATTTCAGCTAGCACTCCTCCACCTAAAAAGACCGCAATCCACAGATTGCAGCCTTTCTTTATTTTTTCGCTTGGTAACGACTGGTTAAGATAAATATCACGGTAAAGACCAACATCATGACACCATAAACAGGTAAAGTTTGTCCTGTTAAGGTTGAAATTTCAAGCAATTTTTGAATTCTTGGGAAGAGAGCTGTTGCTAGGAAGCCTCCTACTGACCAAACAATCAAGAGGACACGCCATAGGGTAAATGGCATGCAGGCTCTAAATACGGATAAGAAACCAATTGACCCCAAGAGATAATAGAGTAGAGTTGAGATTTCTAACTCAGACCAACCTTGGCTACTTCCAAATATTTTCACAAACAGAACGCTGAACACAACCATGAGAGCACTTGGTAGGGCACGAAGCATGGATCTTCTAAGGAAATTTGGCTCAACAGGTTTGATATTTCTCTCAAAAGTCAGAACGAATGGCGGGAAACCTTCCACAAACTGGTCAATCATAGTAATCTGGATCGGAATGAAGGGGAAAATCAAGATCCATTCAGACCGCCCCAGAAGAGCACTGGCAATACAGATGACTGCGAGCAAGAAAGAATAGATGGTCTTTATCAAGAAAATAGGGGCGATATGGGCAATGTTATTGACTACACGACGGCCTTCAAAGAGAATCTCAGGAACATCATTAAAGTCAGAGTTCAAGAGAACTAGATTAGCAATCTGACGAGTCGCCGGATCTCCCTCAGCCATCACGATAGAACAATCCGCCTCACGAAGGGCCAGGATATCATTAACTCCATCCCCAGTCATAGCTGTTGTATGGCCTGCTTTTTTCAACGTTTGGATGATGAGTTTCTTTTGATGAGGGGAAACACGACCGAAAATGGCTGTTTCCTCAGCCATATCAACCAATTCCTCATCCGTGATTTTTGAGCAATCTACATAACTGTGATAGTCTGCAAAGCCAGCCTTCTGGGCAATACTGGACACAGTGACCGGATTATCACCAGAGATAATCTTGAGGCCCACTTCCTGAGAACGGAGATAGTCCAGCGTCTCTGCTGCTCCTTCTCGAATGGGATCCAAGATTTCCAGCAAGGCTTGAGCCTGAATATCAGATGGTTTCTGTGGTTTGTGATGGTCTAGTTTTTCCTGACTGAGGGCTAAGACCAAGACACGTGAACCTCTCTCCAAGGCCTCTCTGGCTTCTGGGACCTCAGAATCCAGCAACATCTCAGGCGCCCCTAAGAAAACTGTTCCCAAACCTTCCAATTCCATTGCTCCCCACTTGCGGTCGCTAGAGAAGGGGAGATTGGAAATCATAGGATAGGCTACTAGACCTTGGAAACGCTGGCGAATAGCTTGGGCAGTTGGATTTTTATCCTCACTATGGGCTATGTAGCTTGTCAGGATGCTAGCAAGCGCTGACTCTCCATACTGTTCGGTCAAAGGAAGAACGGCTTCCACCTGCATCTTTCCTTGGGTGATGGTACCCGTCTTGTCCAGACAGAGCATGTCCACGCGCGCCAAGGTCTCAACAGAGTACATCTCCTGCACCAAGACCTTTTTCAAACCTAGCTTGATCACTGCAGTCAAGAGCGAAGTAATGGTCAAAAGGGCGATTCCCTTGGGCAACATTCCCAGTAGGGCTGTCGACGAATTTACAACGGATGACTTGAGAGGCAGGCCTTTTAAAAGCAAGGCTTCTAGCAAGAGAGCCAGACCAAAGGGAATGATAATCTTCCCAGTAAAACCAGCTAACCTGTCCAGCGATTTCATGATACGAGAGTTGATTGGTTTAACGGTCTTGGCTTCCAGCATGAGTTTGGCAGCATAGTTGTCTGCACCGACATGGTGAACTTGAGCTAAAACTGACCCACTGGCTAGGAAACTTCCAGACAAAAGCAAGGCGTCAACTTCCTTTTGCACCAAATCACTCTCTCCCGTTAGCATGGCTTCATTGACTTCCGCAAAACCTTCCAAAACCAAGGCATCACTGGGAATCTGCTCTCCTGCAGACAAACGAATGACATCTCCTAACACCAATTCTTCAGGATTCAGAGCCACTTCTTGGCCATCACGAATGGTTTTGACCTTTTCCTTGGTCATGAGATTGAGCTTGTCCACCATGTGTTTAGCCCGCAGCTCGGTCACAATCCCAGAAAAAGCGTTAAAGCAGATAACAGCAAAAAAGACCAAATTGCTCCAAGCCTGCACAAAGGCAAGGGCCAAAGCAATGGCAAAGTTCAAAGCGTTAAAAAGGGTAAAGACATTTCGTTTAACGATTTGCCAAGTGCTAGTACTGGCCGATGCAGTAAAATCATTGACCAAGCCCTTAGCCTGTCTTTCCTTGACTTCTCTTTGGGTTAATCCCATAATCTTATTTTTATCCATAAATTCTATCATATCATTTTTTTTAACAGAATTCTAATCTCATCCCAAATATGCACCTAGTCAAGGGAAAAGTTTGCCAGCCCTCCTTTGATAAGGTATAATAATAACAAGAAAATAATCGAAGGAGATCGCATGTTTTATACTTATTTACGTGGATTGGTTGTCTTGCTCCTATGGTCCATCAATGGCAATGCCCACTATCATAATACTGATAAAATTCCTAATCAAGATGAAAATTATATTCTGGTTGCACCTCACCGCACCTGGTGGGATCCTGTTTACATGGCCTTTGCGACCAAGCCAAAACAGTTCATCTTTATGGCCAAAAAAGAACTCTTTACCAACCGTATCTTTGGTTGGTGGATTCGTATGTGTGGCGCTTTTCCTATCGACCGTGAAAATCCTAGCGCTTCTGCCATCAAATACCCTATCAATGTCCTCAAAAAAAGTGATCGCTCTCTTATCATGTTTCCAAGTGGGAGCCGTCACTCAAATGATGTTAAGGGTGGCGTAGCCTTGATTGCCAAAATGGCCAAGGTCCGTATCATGCCGGTTACCTACACAGGTCCCATGACTTTGAAGGGCTTGGTTAGCCGTGAGCGTGTTGATATGAACTTCGGAAATCCAATCGATATCTCAGATATCAAGAAAATGAATGATGAAGGCATTGAAACAGTCGCCAATCGCATTCAAACAGAATTCCAACGTTTGGACCAAGAAACGAAACAATGGCACAATGATAAAAAACCAAACCCACTCTGGTGGCTTATCCGCATCCCTGCCCTTATCCTTGCGGTTATCCTCGCTATCCTAACTATCATCTTTAGCTTTATCGCAAGCTTCGTATGGAATCCAGATAAAAAGAGAGAAAACCTTGGTTAAATAAATACAACAATCCCTTGGCAAAAGCCAAGGGATAAATCTTTTATTCGATTTTCCATTTTTTGGCCAACCAGCTGGAAAAAACTAGAAATCGCTCAGCTACTTGTTCATGGTGTCCATAAGGATCAAAGACAAACTGACCATTCGGATAGCGTTTCTCAAGACTAGTATGGATCTGCTCAGCATAGGCTGGTGCTTGAGCCAAGCGATTAGTATGGTGTGCTCCTTCTGTTTGACCATTCTGTAAATACAGCAAACAGTCTAGATTTTTCACTGTCTCTGCCTTGCAGTAAGTCACAAAATCAGGATACCAAAAGGAACCGCAGATGGAGAAGACACAGGAAACATTGTCAAAGCTGAAAAGACTGTAGACTGCCACCAAACCACCTAGTGAGTAACCTCCATAAGCAAGGCGATTTTTATCCAAGCGATAAAGCGACTGCAACTTGTCCAAAAGACCTCCAAATAAATGACTATGATAGGCATTTGCCTGACCGCCAAAATCTGGAGCCCCATCTCTCAGAGCAGATGTCGCCCATGGAGTGTAGTCGTCTAGGCGATTTTTAGAGGTTAAGCCCACTAAAATCACAGATTCGGAAAGAAACGATAGGAAATCCAAGTTTCCATCATTCAATAAAATAGCCGGATAGGTTTGATTGGGGTCGTAGTTAGAAGGAAGGCTGATTTTGACTTGAATTCCTTCCCAATCAAACTTATTATTTATTGATAAAGTCATTGATTTTCTCAAGGGAATCAATCACTGCTGGACCATAGTCCATCAATTCATCGTAAGAGATGGTCATGATTTTTTGATTCTTAATAGCAGGAACGCTTTCCAAAACAGCATTTGCCTTCATCAACTCTACTGCTTTTTCATCCAATTTTTTATTACGATCGCTGGTTACATAGATAATCAATTCAGGATCCATTGACACGAGGTTTTCCAAGGTCAAGCCTGATGTCCCCGTAGCAACGTTTGTATAACCAAGTTGGTTCAGCAAACTTTCTTGCAAAGCAGACTTGTAGGCACCGAAGGTTTCATCATTATAAGCAACCATAATCAAAGCCTTTTTCTTTTCACCTTGACTTGCTGGATTTGCTTTCTTAACAGCGTCAATTTTAGTTTGTAATTGGGCCGCGTATTCATTGGCCTTGTCCTGAACATTAAAAATCATTCCAAGATTTTTGACATCTTCTACGATATTCCCCAAATCTTGCTGAATTGTTGAGAGAGAAGCTTTTTGAGTATAAACTGGGATTTTGTTTTCATTCCAAGTGCTAACTGTCCCCAAGGATTTTTCAGAAAACATCATGTTTCGACCCATCACAGCGTCTGGCTCATAAGAAAGGACTGTCTCTTGTGAGACTGTTTTTTTATCCCCAATTTGAGGAATAGTCGCAATCGCGTCCTTGTATTTGTCCGTCACAGCATTGTCTGGATTGAGCATGCCAACAATTTTATCCTTCAACCCCAACTCCAATAAAATTTCAGTGGTTGAAAGATTATTTGTAATAACTTTTTCAGGTGTCTTGTCAAAAACTTGTTCGACTTCATTCCCTTTCGCGTCATAGGTCTTAACCGTTAACGGATAAGTCGTCTCTGTGCTCGCCTTTTGACTTGTTTCTGAGCTAGATTGAGTGGTAGCTTTTTCTGTAGTAGTATTGCCACAAGCTGCCATGGTTAGGGTAGCTACTGTTACCAGTAAAATGCTGAGTGTTTTTTTCATCTTGTTTTCCTTTTCATTCTTATAAATAGTGAATCATGGCTTGCTGATCCTCGGTCCAAGTCACCTGACTTTGAACTCCATATACAGTTTGCAATGACTCAGGGGTGATGGTCTCCTTTGGAGTCCCTTGGTAAAGGATTTCTCCCTCTTTCATTAGATAGAGATAATCCGAATAGCGACAAGCAAGTTGAATATCATGCAGGACAGCTAAAACATTGACCTTGAGCTCCTTCACAATGGCCAACAAGTCTAACTGATACTTGATATCCAGGTGATTGGTTGGTTCGTCCAGGAGCAAGAGAGTCGGTTCTTGCGCCAAGGCGCGGGCTAACAAAACTCGCTGTTTCTCTCCTCCTGACAGGGACGAATAGAGACGAGTTTTCTTCTCAAGCATATCCACCTTAACGAGGGCATCTTGAACGAGGGTATAATCTCTTTCCTTTTCCTTCTGTAAAAAAGAGAGGTGGGGAGTTCTTCCCAGCAAGACGATTTCCTCAACTGTAGAATCAAACTGCAGTTGGTTAAACTGGGTCACAACTGCCATTTGCTTGGCTGTTTCTTTGAGCGTCCATTGTTCCAGAGGCTTTCCATCTAGGCTTATCAAGCCTTTGTCCACCTTTTCCTGACGATAGAGGAGTTTAAGTAGACTGGTTTTCCCGCTTCCATTTGGTCCTAATATCGTGTGAAATTGATTTCCTTCAACCTTAAAAGAGACTCCTTTGAGGATTTTTTTCTCTCCCAGTCCAAAGTGGACATCCTGACAAATCAAGTCCATATCAGGTCCTCACCTCCCTTCGCCTACCTCCAACAATGTAGATAAAGAAGGGAGCACCTACTAAGGCTGTGAAAATACCAATAGGAAGCTCTGCGTTTGGAATGATGATACGAGAGAGTACGTCTGCCCAAATGACAAAGAGGGCACCCAGTATGGTCGCAACAGGAAAAAGTCTCTTGTAATTCGTTCCTACTAACCCTCGTGCTAAGTGAGGAGTAATCAGACCGACAAATCCAATAATCCCACAGGTTGCCACTAAGACTGCTGTCAGCACAGCCACCATTGTCACATAAAGATACCAATAAAAGCGTAAAGGGATTCCTAAAGTTAAAGCAGCCTCATCTCCCATCATCATCGCATTGAAAACACGATACTGGGTAGAGAAAAATAGAAAGGCTGTTCCTACTACTATAGTTGGCAGGACCAAGTCTGCCCAGGAAGTCCCAGCGAGCGAGCCCATGGTCCAAAACTTAATGGTCATCACACTGTCCGCATTAGCGCCAACTGAGATAATAAAGTTGGAAAAAGCTAGAAAGAGAGCATTGACCACCGTTCCTGATAAGATCAGACTAGATGTTGTCATCCTTCCCTGCATAGAGGCAATGATGAGGACAGCAATTGTTGCCAAAATAGCTCCAAGAAAAGCTCCAAGGCTAATCATCACTTTTAAACCAAGAATGATGCTTAAGGTTGCCCCTAGAGTTGCACCCGCAGAGATTCCTAAGACATAGGGCTCAGCGATGGGATTGTTTACCGTGGACTGCATCACACTACCACACATAGAAAGGCCTGCTCCTACTATCAGACCTAACAATACTCGAGGAAATCTCATGTTCCATACAATGGCAAGAGTAGACTTGGAAACCTCTCCTATCTCAAGAGGAAATCCCAACCTTCTCAAAATAATCCGATAGGTATCTCCTAGATCAATCGCAACAGATCCCATTGAAACTGCTAGAAAGAGAGAAATCCCTAAAATACCTAGCAAAATAACTAAAAGTAACACAAATTGCTGGTCTTGTCGGCTTCCAGAAAATTTGGAAAGCATGCAAACCTCCTTTGATAGAATCTTAAAAATTTAGAAAATTCTCATGAAAAGTATACCATATTTTCAACAATGGAACAAGATAAGAAAAATAAATATAGTTGATCTTACAGTGCTAATAATCGTAACCTAAGATTATACTTGAGTATATCGAGGCAAAGTGACAACATAAAAAGCCCTCTGAAGTCAGAGAGCTGATTTGAGCTCGGGCTAAAATCCTAGTGAAACAAAAAAATCTACACGATCAGAAAAGTCTCTATCGTGCCATTTTCATACATGATATATAGTCCAAGTAGAATGAATACTAAGGGCACAATGATTCGCTCGTATTTTTCAATTGTCTCGAATATTAAGGGAATAGAGGATAAGACCCGACTAATCTCGCATAAGATAATTATGCCGATTACAAACACAAGCAAGGCCACGAGGGTCTGTGACCAATCTAATGAAGCAAAATAAGGTATATAGATACCTAAATTATCTCCGCCAGACGCAATTGTTAGCAATGTAACTGTCCAAAACAGTTGATTTGCCTTGCTTTGTTCTAATCTTTCAATAATTTCTTCCTCTTCTTCCTCTTCTTCCTCACCTTCTCCAACAATTGCAAAGCGAATCCCTAAATAGATAGGGATTAAACCAAGCAATCCAACCATCCATTCTTCAGGCACGAAATTAACGACATAAGCAGCAACTAAACTCGCCCCTACAAGTAAGCCTGTGCCTAGATATTGCCCCGCATAAATATGCCATTTTTGTTTATTCTGTGATAGCTGTGCAAATAAAATAAATAAAATAATTAAATAATCGATACTGGTGGAAATATAAACACCAATAGCAGATATGATTGTCTGTCCCATAAAAAACCCTCCTGTATTAGTCAGTAATAAATCAGCAGATTTTAGGAGAGCACAGACACATTAATTTAGCTATCGCTAGTGGGTAATTTCGAACATAGGAAAGCATTTTACTCCTCCTCAAAACGTAGTTACAAAGTAATTTCTAACTGGAATTAGGTGACTACTTCTATGTAAAGTATAACATACTATACTTTACTTCGTAAAGTGTGGGCTCTCCGAGTAGCTACGCACCTTTATGGTGTAATTAGCTGATACCATTTGAGGTTTTTGTAGTCTCCAAAATTGTGACCGATAAAACCTCAATAAAAAAGCCCTCTGAAAATCAGAGAGCTGATTTGAGCTCGGGCTAAAATCCTAGTGAAAAAGATGAAACTCCTTGTGTTCATCGAACACTGTGTCATTTCCCTATTTTCATACGGATTTCTTACGCCCTTAGCATCATGATTCTTGCTGGATAAAACGTTTATAGACTAGACGGCGAGGAGAAGATTGTACAAAATTTTTAGTGAAACAAAAAATCTCCCCGAAGGGAGATCATTCTGGTTTATTTTACCTTACAGTGCTAGGAACTGTAACCGAAGATTATACTTGAGTATATCGAAGTAAGGTAACAAAAGTAAAAAGCCCTCTGAAAATCAGAGAGCTCCAGTCTTGCTGGATAAACCGTTTATAGACTAGGCGACGAGGCGAAGATTGTACTAATGGTACATCGAGCCGAAGCCAACGAAGTATAGAAACGGTTTAGACGCAAGATTAACGACGAAGTCCTAGAGAGTTGATTAACTCACGGTAACGGTTAACGTCGTTTTTACGCAAGTATGCAAGCAAGTTACGACGGCGACCGATTTTTTTCATCAATCCACGGTAAGTAGCGTGGTCTTTTTTGTGTTGTTTGATGTGTTCGTTAAGGTGGTTGATTTCCCAAGTAAGGACAGCAACTTGAACCTCTACTGAACCTGTATCACCTTCGTGACGTGCATATTGTGCGATGATTTCATTTTTTTTCTCTTTTGAGATTGCCATGATGTTTCTCCTTTTTATTTGGCTTCATCCGAGTGACAGGTTGGCATGCCTGTAACCAAGAAGAAGTTATTTGTCTTTACGACATTCACTATTCTACCAATAACTAACTTCTTTGTCAACAGATTTACTTTCTTGTTTTAAACATGCTATAATAATCATAGCAAGAAATCTAAGTTATCTGTTGTTAAACGAGGTGATTATCATGCCTAGATTCTATTCCCATCTCCCCTACTATCTGGTCATATTTTTCTTTTATTGGCCACTTTATGAGTTGTTATCACTAATCATTTCTGACCCCCTTTTTCTCAAGAGTCTCTACGTAAATAATATTCTCTTCTTTACACCTCTGGTAATCTTGATTGTATCGTTACTCTATAGCTACCGTTTCCGTTTCACACTTTGGTGGTTAATTGGTAACGGACTGCTCTTTTGCTTTACTATCATAACTTTTGGTGAGTTTATACTAATTTACTTGCTAATCTATGAAACCTTGGCTCTGGTGGGCATGGCTTCTGGTATTGGCATCAAGCATATTCTACAAAAATGAAAAACAAAAAACTTTCACAAAATCCTTGAAAAATCTCACAATCATGCTATAATAATTCATAGAGACAAGTCACTTAGTCCCTTTCTACTAGAGAGTGCGTGGTTGCTGGAAACGCATAGAGAGCCTAAACTGATACTACTCTTGAGTTTTTTATGAAAACATAAAACGGTGGCCACGTTAGAGCCAATCAGAGGTGTCCCTCTCTTTTGAGGTACATAAATGAAGGTGGAACCACGTTGCGACGTCCTTTCGAGGATGTCGCAATTTTTTATGAGGAGGCTAACTATGGAGTTGCAAGAATTAGTGGAGCGCAGTTGTGCAATCCGACAAGCTTATCACAAACTGGAAGTTAAGCATCATGATTCCAAGTGGACGGTAGAAGAAGACCTCTTGGCTTTGTCTAATGATATTGGAAATTTCCAACGACTAGTGATGACCAAGCAAGGACGCTACTATGATGAAACACCTTACACACTGGAACAAAAACTTTCAGAAAATATCTGGTGGCTAGTAGAACTTTCTCAACGTCTGGATATAGACATTCTGACGGAAATGGAAAACCTCCTCTCTGATAAAGAAAAGCAATTGAACATTAAGACTAGGAAGTAGTCTGCAAAAAAGTCAATGCTTAGAAACTATGAAATAATAAAAAGGAGAACATCATGATTAACATTACTTTCCCAGATGGCGCTGTTCGTGAATTCGAATCTGGCGTTACAACTTTTGAAATTGCCCAATCGATCAGCAATTCCCTAGCTAAAAAAGCCTTGGCTGGTAAATTCAACGGCAAACTCATCGACACTACTCGTGCGATCACTGAAGATGGAAGCATCGAAATTGTGACACCTGATCATGAAGATGCCCTTCCAATCTTGCGTCACTCAGCCGCTCACTTGTTCGCCCAAGCAGCTCGTCGTCTTTTCCCAGACATTCACTTGGGAGTTGGTCCAGCCATCGAAGATGGTTTCTACTACGATACTGACAACACAGCTGGTCAAATCTCTAACGAAGACCTTCCTCGTATCGAAGAAGAAATGCAAAAAATCGTCAAAGAAAACTTCCCATCAATCCGTGAAGAAGTTACTAAAGACGAGGCACGTGAAATCTTCAAAAACGACCCTTACAAGTTGGAATTGATTGAAGAACACTCAGAAGACGAAGGCGGTTTGACTATCTATCGTCAGGGTGAATATGTAGACCTTTGCCGTGGCCCACACGTCCCATCAACAGGTCGTATCCAAATCTTCCACCTTCTCCATGTAGCAGGTGCTTACTGGCGTGGAAATAGCGATAACGCTATGATGCAACGTATCTATGGTACAGCTTGGTTTGACAAGAAAGACTTGAAAAACTACCTTCAAATGCGTGAAGAAGCTAAGGAACGTGACCACCGTAAACTTGGTAAAGAGCTTGACCTCTTTATGATTTCTCAAGAGGTTGGTCAAGGTTTGCCATTCTGGTTGCCAAATGGTGCGACTATTCGTCGTGAGTTGGAACGCTACATCGTAGACAAAGAGCTAGCTTCTGGCTACCAACACGTATACACTCCACCACTTGCTTCTGTTGAACTTTACAAGACTTCTGGTCACTGGGATCATTACCAAGAAGACATGTTCCCAACTATGGATATGGGTGACGGGGAAGAATTTGTCCTTCGTCCAATGAACTGCCCGCACCACATCCAAGTCTTCAAACACCATGTTCACTCATACCGTGAATTGCCAATCCGTATCGCCGAAATCGGTATGATGCACCGTTATGAAAAATCTGGTGCCCTCACTGGTCTTCAACGTGTGCGTGAAATGTCTCTTAACGACGGTCACCTCTTTGTGACTCCAGAACAAATCCAAGAAGAATTCCAACGTGCTCTTCAGTTGATTATCGATGTTTATGAAGACTTCAACTTGACTGAATACCGCTTCCGCCTCTCTCTTCGTGACCCTCAAGATACTCACAAGTACTTTGATAACGATGAAATGTGGGAAAATGCTCAAACCATGCTTCGTGCAGCCCTTGATGAAATGGGCGTGGACTACTTTGAAGCCGAAGGTGAAGCAGCCTTCTACGGACCAAAATTGGATATTCAAGTTAAGACCGCTCTTGGAAAAGAAGAAACCCTTTCTACTATCCAACTTGACTTCTTGCTTCCAGAACGCTTCGACCTTAAATACATCGGAGCTGATGGCGAAGAGCACCGTCCAGTTATGATTCACCGTGGAGTTATCTCAACTATGGAACGCTTCACAGCTATCTTGATTGAGAACTACAAAGGTGCTTTCCCAACATGGCTTGCACCACACCAAGTAACCCTCATCCCAGTATCTAACGAAAAACACGTGGACTACGCATGGGAAGTAGCGAAGAAACTCCGTGACCGTGGTGTTCGTGCAGACGTAGATGAGCGCAATGAAAAAATGCAGTTCAAGATCCGTGCTTCACAAACAAGCAAGATTCCTTACCAATTGATTGTTGGGGACAAGGAAATGGAAGACGGAACTGTTAACGTTCGTCGCTACGGTCAAAAAGAAACACAAACTGTCTCAGTAGATGATTTTGTTCAAGCTATCCTAGCTGATATCGCCAACAAATCACGCGTTGAGAAATAAGAACCTAGCACAAAAGCCTCCAGTCCGGAGGCTTTTTCGTCTCTTCTCACTCAAGGACTAGGTTCACTTGAGCAAACCGAATCCGCACTGTCGTTCCTTTTCCGACCTCAGACTCGATGCGAATCTGGTGCCCCAGTTCTTCAGAAATTTTCTTAGATAGGTAAAGTCCAAGTCCAGATGACTGCTGGGTTAGGCGTCCATTATACCCTGAAAAGCCACGTTCAAAGACTCGGAGGACATCACTGTTTTTTATCCCGATTCCTGTATCCTTGATACAAAGCTCTTGCCCGTACATATAAATCTCCAGACCACCTTCCTTAGTGTACTTGAGACTGTTTGAAATGATTTGCTCAATGACCACTAGTAGCCACTTTTTATCCGTTACGATTTCTTTATCAAGGTCATGTAGATTGACATTTAGGCCTTTTTGAATAAAGAAAAGAGCATATTTACGAATTATTTCCTTAACCAGATCCTCAATTTGAACCTGCTTTAAGACCAAATCATCATGGAAACTTTCTAAACGCAGGTACTGTAAAACTAGATTGGTATAGGAATCAATCTTGAAAATTTCCTGTTCTAATTGCTGCTTCAGTTGGCAGTCGGCTACTTCTGCAACTAAGAGTTGACTAGCTGCAATGGGGGTCTTAATCTGATGGACCCACAAGGTATAGTAATCCAGCAAATCCGTCAGTTTTCTTTCTGAATCTGATCTCTGCTGATAAAGTTCCATCTCACGCGCTTCTAATTTTTCAGCCAAGGCTCTTTCCAAAGGAGACTTGGCTTCCCTCTCACCATAGAGAAGTTCCTGACGATAGACCTGCATCTCCGCCAATATGTCCCAAGTGAAAAATAAGATGGTTACAAAGCAACACAAGAGGAAAAAGTAGAGAAAGTAAGTTCCTAAACTTGCGAATAAAAACTGAAAGAGCAAAACCAGAAACGTCAAAGAAAGCAGATAGACAAACAGGCGACTACGGGAGCGCAGATAGGCTAGAAAAAATTGTTTCCAATCAAGCATTCTTCAGTCCGTACCCTATTCCTTTCTTGGTCTCGATAAATCCTACCAAGCCCTGCTCTTCCAATTTTTTACGCAAACGAGCCACATTGACAGAGAGAGTATTATCATCAATGAAAAAGTCACTGTTCCAAAGCTCCCGCATGAGGTCATCACGCGCTACAATATTGCCCGCATGCTCAAACAAAACGCGTAAAATCTGGAATTCGTTCTTGGTCAAATTCAAGACTTGGCCTTGATAATGCACATCCATGGATTTGGTATTGAGGATAACACCAGCATATTCCAGTAAACTCTCGTCACGCCCAAACTCATAGGAACGACGCAACAAGCCCTGAACCTTGGCTAAAAGAACCTGCTGATCAAAAGGCTTGGTCACAAAGTCATCCGCCCCCATATTGATTGCCATGACGATATCCATAGCCTGGTCTCTCGAAGACAGAAACATGATGGGTACCTTGGAAATCTTGCGAATCTCCTGACACCAGTGATAGCCATTAAACAAAGGCAGTCCAATATCCATTAGGACCAGATGAGGTTCCGACTGAACAAATAGACTCAAAACTTCCATAAAGTCTTCTACCAGGACCACTTCAAATCCCCATTCAGAGAGCATTTTCCCGACCTGTTGACGAATGACCTGATCATCTTCTACTAATAAAATCTTGTGCATGCGCTCCTCCTTTTCTATTATTATAACAGATTTTTCCATGCTCGAAGGTCTGAAACTGAATTTGAAAGAGCTTGTTTTTAACCAGCAGATATAGGCAAGCCGACTAGCTAATTTGAGGGAAATTTGATAAGATAAAGAAAAGAAAGGAGCTCTTATGGCCAATATTTTTGACTATCTGAAAGATGTCGCATACGATTCCTTTTACGACCTTCCTTTGAATGAGTTAGACATTCTAGCCTTAACAGAAATCACCTACCTCTCCTTTGATAATCTGGTCTCCACAGCTCCTCAGCGACTTTTAGAACTGGCACCTCAGGTTCCAAGAGAACCTAACATGTTGACCAGCAAAAATCGCCTCCAGCTATTAGATGAACTAGCTCAACACAAACGCTTCAAAAATTGCAAACTCTCCCATTTTATCAACGACATCGACCCTGAGCTGCAAAAGCAATTTGCTGCTATGACATACCGCCTCACTCTCGATACCTATCTGATTGTTTTTCGAGGTACAGATGATAGTATTATTGGTTGGAAGGAAGATTTCCACCTGACCTATATGAAGGAAATTCCTGCTCAAAAGCACGCCATTCGCTATTTAAAGAACTTTTTTGCCCAACATCCTAAGCAAAAGGTCATTCTGGCTGGGCATTCCAAGGGAGGAAATCTAGCCATCTATGCTGCTAGTCAAATTGAGCAAAGCTTGCAAAATCAAATCACAGCAGTTTATACCTTTGATGCGCCTGGTCTCCACAAAGAATTGACACAAACCGAGGGCTATCAAAGGATAATGGATAGAACCAAGGTCTTTATTCCACAAGGTTCCATTATCGGTATGATGTTGGAAATCCCTGCCCACCAAATCATCGTTCACAGTACTGCCTTGGGTGGTATTGCCCAGCACGATACCTTTAGTTGGCAAATTGAGGACAAACACTTCGTTCAACTAGATAAGACTAATAGTGATAGTCAACAAGTCGACACAACCTTCAAGGAGTGGGTGGCCACAGTCCCTGATGAAGAACTCCAGCTCTACTTCGACCTCTTCTTTGGCACCATTCTAGATGCTGGGATTAGATCCATCAATGACCTGTCTTCCTTCAAGGCTATCGAACACATTCGTCATCTCTTCGTCCAAGCTCAATCCCTCACTCCAAAAAAAAGAGAAACCATGGGACGCCTCACCCAGTTATTGATTGATACCCGTTACCAAGCCTGGAAAAATAGATAAAAAGCTTATGAAAAGGTAATACTCTTCGAAAATCTCTTCAAACCACGTCAGCTTTATCTGCAACCTCAAAGCTGTGCTTTGAGCAACCTGC